>CAIPYV010000124.1 GCA_903869365.1 uncultured Chlorobiaceae bacterium | reverse complement strand
TTTATCAGACATAAGATCTGTCCTGCAAGCATAGGTTATATTGAGTTGTTCCAATACACTTTATTCATACTAAGTTTGCGTTTAACCGTTAATGGAATAACATGTTCATGTAAAGCAATTTTGTAAGCTATTAATTTCAGTACTGTACGAACAAGAGCTGAGGGGATTAACCATGGAGCATTTTTGATTAAATAGTGAATTTCTGAGATCACAAATTCTTTACCCTCTTTCTCAGACTTTCCAAGTTTATTAATAAACCACCTTTCTCGTGAATGGAAGACACCAATGTCAAAATAACGACGAAACTCTTCCAGCATACTGTAATTATGTGAATGATAACATACCGCGTCACTGGCATACGCCACCTTCCAGCCTGCATACAACATTTTGGCAGCAACATAGGTATCTTCACCAAAGATAATGTCTGAAGGGAATCCCCCGACGTCCAGTAAAGCTGTTCTACGATAGGCGGCAAATGAGTTAGAAAGAAAGGCTGCCTTAATACCAAGTAGTGGTATATTTTCTTTTGTTTTTACTGCAGATAGATCGGGATAATTAAATAAGCGTGCATGGACTGCAATTGGTGAAGAGTCAGAATGAGATAATTGACGACCACATACTGCTCCAACTTTTTCATCTTTAAATGGAGAAATAATATTTTTAATTGAATCGGGAGAGGCGAGGATAGCATCCTGTGTTATATAGATTAAAAAATCGACATTTGGAAAGAAATTAATACCTAATTGACGAGTAGCTCCATGATTAAACTTTTCTTTTGGTATGGAAACAACTTCTGCACCCATATTCATAGCTGCTTTACAAGTATTATCCGTTGACGATGAATCAATTATCAGAATTGCAGGACAAACTAACGATGCCTGTATGGCGTAAAGACATTTTGTAATATTGCTTACTGCATTATATGTTGGAATTATAATGCCGATAGAGTCAGAACATGCTATTTCGGTGATATGATCATTACTATACATATAGTCTCATCAATATATACCAGCTATCTATTTTCACTTTTTATTTTCATCAACTTTATTTGTTAACCTATGATTTACCATACACCTGTCATACACTGTCTTTTGTAACCAGAACCTCATCATGAACTTAACAAAATATTAGAATTCATACCGGAAACCAACAAAGACACTATGAGTTTGTATTTTATTATTTTCGTTTGTATTGTCGTTGATGGTGCTTGTTGCAAAATATCGATATCGTGCATCAATTGCAAAATGATCACTTATTGGAATTACAGCGCCTCCTCCCAATTGATAACCAAGTGCAGTATATTTTGCAGAATATTTATTTGAATTAATATATATATCTGTATCGATCCATGTTGGCCCAGCTCCTGCGGTAAAATAAGGATTTAAACCGTTTCCCTCGATATAATAATATCCATTGACAAGAAATGTTTTTGCTGAAAAAGAGTTGGAAATACCAACAACATTTGTTTTTACTGGATCAACAATAAATTGATTTCCAAGTTCTGCCTCAAGTCTATAATTGTCAATTGTCATACCGATTGCACCTATTACATTAAGGCCGGCAACAATATCCATGGTTGATGTTGCCAGCCCACTGTTACTATACCATGCCCCGAAGTTACTGCTTACATAAGGGCTTGCAGCATACACCGGAGCTGTCAATATTCCGGCAGTAAGAACCGCACTAATGATGGAAAGACTTTTTTTCATGGGCAGGTTGTCTTGTTTTACTTATTTGAATACATAAACTATCTGCTGACAAAGAGCAATGTAGTTACTATTTCAAGTTAAGTATATATTAAAATTCTGGTTATCATATAACTTATGATTTGCATATATTTTCATCAATACGCTCCTTTTTTACAAAAGACAATAGGAATTGTCTTAAGAAGAATCACTATATCTGACCAAAGTGACCAGTTTTTTACATACCAGCTATCCATTTTAACTCTTGTATTGTAATCAACATTATTGCGGCCACTGATTTGCCATATACCTGTCATGCCAGGTTTCGCCATCAGGTAATAGTCAACATCATTACCATAGAGTTCCAGTTCATCCTTAATCACCGGCCTAGGGCCTACCAGGCTCATCTCACCTTTCAGCACATTCCAGAGTTGCGGCAACTCATCAAGACTTGTTTTCCGTAATAAATTACCAAAGAAGGTTATACGAGGATCATTCTTCAGTTTATAGCATTGTTCCCACTCAGTTCTGGCTTCTGCATCAGTGTCGAGAAGCTCTGTTAAAATATGTTCAGCATTGCAAACCATAGTGCGGAATTTCAGGCATTTGAATGGTTTTCTGTTTTGACCGATACGTATATGACCGAATATTGCAGGTCCAGAATCACGGGTTATTTTCAAGATTAAAAAAGCAAAAAGCGGTGACAGCAAAATGAGCAATAGAGTAGAGACGATAATATCAAAGTATCGTTTCAGAACGTTTGATGAGCAATACGCAAGATTATTGTGCAAGCGAATCATAAGAGCTTCGTGGGTAAAAAAATGTTTGATTTCCATGCCGTAAAGCGGAAGACTCGGCAGTGACGGAATCACCAAAATATCGTTCGATCCAGCAAGAGTGAGCTGACGCACCCATGATTCGATTTCATTACTTTCATTGCTTTCAAGAGCAATCACACTGTGAAATTCTGCAAATGCATTCACTGAACAACCTTGATCGCTCATGCACAGCAGTGGAATACCTGCTACGGGCGCTTCAACTCTTGAACCATTCAAATGACTCTTTGAGATGAATCCCTGCACCTCAAAGCCAGCCATTTTTTCGCTTTTTAAGGCTAAACAGGCATTTTTTGCATTTTCACCATCACCGATAATGATGGTCGGAATTTGCCATACGTGCAACTTAAGCAGGATTCTCTTGGTCAACTGACGCAACAGATGAATAAGCGTTCCTATAAAGAACCACGTGGTAATCCACCACGCGATGTTTATCTGCTGGTGAAATATTTTAAATAATGCGAGATGGATCAACGCAAGTGTCATGATCCCCTGGAGCGTATAATGAAGTTCATCCCATAATGATGTACGGCGGGTATATCGCTTCATTACAAACCCCATCCATAAAAACCAGAGAAGAACGAGCAAGCCAATAACGTTGAGATTGGTTGCAGTCGTAATGGTCAAAAAAGATGCAATCACTACAGAAAACATAAATGAAAGCAGGTCAGATACGCAAAGCGACCAACTTTGAATTCTTCTCCGCTTTTTGCTGTTTAGCGACTGAGATTTGAGCATGAATCTTTGATGATTCGTAGATTCTCAAAAAAAGGATTTTGTCACTGAGATGATGATGCCAGGGTTAAACTTTATCGATTGACCGACATCGAAATAGAGTTCCTGATTGAGTCTCCATCCTTCAGACATTGTGCTGTTATTGCTTAAAGCAAAGGCATAATGGTCTATACCCGGACGTGGTTCAGTAATAGAACCCTGCTGCCGTATCCAAGCAGCACGTATAATCGGGTTAAATCGATCGCTGAATGCAAGAGCAACACCAACATTTGCTCCCTGAAGCCTGTTCTGAGGAATAAAGGTATAATTTGGCAATTCAGTAAACGAAATAAAGGAATGACCGATACCATATCCTTGATAGGTCCAACCACTCCTGTAGTATCCGTTATAAAAGTAATCGTCGGGTTCTCCAAAAACTGAACCACGGGTATCAATGTATTCAATGTTAATTCGTTTCAACCGACTTCCCTGTTGCTTGTTGATCATCGATGCACCGAGGAAGTAGTCGCCAGGTTTTACAAGGAGACCACCCCATATCCCGCTGACATCTTCAAACAAGGTATGAGCGTAAAAGAACCAGTCACGCTCACTCCCTTTCAACTGGAGAGCATATTCGATACTGCCAAGATGGTTGCCAAGAGCATTTGTCTGATCAGTGACAATTGCATCGCTTCCCCCTTTTCCCCCGACAAAAACGCTTCGAAAAGCACTGAATCCTGAAGGATTGGTAACCCCGTCAGATCTGTTGGTTCCTCCCCATACAGCCAGATGATGGATTCCAATATAAAAATTCAAACCTTGATCAGGGAGGTCTTCACCAAATCGCAGGTAAAGATATTTCTGGTGGAGATAGGCGTTTGTTACATTCTGCTCTTCGCCTAACCATCCATGAGCGAGGTAAGCATTAACGGCAAGATCATCAAATATACCAACGTAGCCATTCGTTGAGATAGCTATTTTCGGGATGGTTGGTGCATTATGACTGTAGACTTCAGAACCCACCGTCAGCAGTGAGTCGACAAGACCAAAGGTTTCCGCTTTGCGGCCTATGTGGAGTCGGATATTTTTATAAGCGAGACCGGCATAGGCATCAGTCCATACAAGATCCCTTGTTGAGTTTGTACCCGCTGTGAGGTCAAATCCGTAGAACCAGTCGAATGTATATTCGTCAACGGGATTTTTATTCACCCGGAGTCGAGTAAATAGCGAACTGGTGCTTTCAGGATTGACGCGACCTTGCCGGTTGGCCCACATCCAGAACGGGGATGTGGCGTGTTTTGAAAGTGTGAAACCGGAGGATACCTCAAGTGTGTCGATGCCTGAAGGAAGAGAGGCATAGGCTGGATTAGCCATAAACAAAGCAAATATGATCAGGAATAGCTTACACGCTAATTTCAAGAATCGGAGATCACTCTCTTTGTTCGGGATGACTTGGATGGATCGGAGTACTCTCATTTCACTGTTTTATTAGTTCCAGCGTAGAGTTTTTTTCAGTGCTTGCAGCTGGGCTTGGGTTTTTGTGTCTTTTCTGGCGTTTTGCAGAGCTTCTTTTATAAAGGCGTAGAGGAGAGTGAAAAAGCCGGCTGATACCGTTGCGAGCAATACCATAAGACTGCGTTTTGGTTTGGACTTTTTATCTGGCACGACGGCTTTATCGAGTATCTGGATCAAGGAACCTTCTTTTGCTTCGTCGATTTTGGCTATCTCGATTTGTTTGGTGAGTATGTCATAGATGGTTTCTGCATATTTGAGGTCTCGAACTTTTCGCAAGTATTCAAGACCAACTTCTGGAGCTTTGCTTGTGGATACGGAGCCTGTTTCAATTTTAGCGAGTTGGTTACGCATACCACCCACCAACTGCTGAGTACGAATATAGTCTGGGTTATTACCTGTGGCAAAGGTGCGCATGGCACCAAGTTCGACCTCTTTCATGGCAATCTGACCTTTGAGTTCGGCGCCGGCCCTGATAAGTTCTTGAGCCTGAGCATCCAATTGTAAAAGGCCTGTTTTTTCCTGTATTTTTTTCAAGGATAATTCCGCATCAACAAGAGCCCGCTTTGCCTGAAGAAGCTGCTTTTCAAAAAAGAGGCGACGTTGTGATGCTTCGCTGACTGCAAGTACCTGTGTTAATTTCTGCAGCTCCTCAACATACCCATTTGCCATATCCGCAGCAAGTTTTGGATTGGTATCGTCTACTTTTACAACGATAAAACCATCCTTACTTGCAACAATGCTACTGGCGTTTTCAAGTGCTTTACGGGTGTCGGTGACTAACTTTGTTTTGAAAACAACCTGCAGTTGGAATCGTTTAATCATATTATCGCTTACGGTCCGGCTTTTAAGCATGGCAACGTAGATATCCGCAGGATTCCTTAACCCAAATGAAAATCCGGGAAAACCGGTTAGAGCCCCGAACTGCCCGAAAGGAGATGATGCACCGGACTGCTGCTGTGGCGGCATTATTTGCGTTGATGCAGTATAGATGTCGGGGCTTAAAAGGCTTAGAATCGCCACAAATAGAGCTGTGATGAGCGGGACTCCGAAGATGATCTTTTTATGTTTGGCGAGTGTAATTACGAGATCAAGCAGACTTATTTCGTAGTCTGTGCTTTTGGGGGGGATGAAGTTATCGGACATTTTTATACGTTTTGAGTTCGAAGTGCTGAGTAGCAAGAAAGTGCTGAGTGCTGAGCGCTGAGTGCTGAGTGCTGTTCCTCTTGTTTTACTCAGCACTCAGCACTTTCTAATCAGCACTTTCCTTCTAAAGGTTTTTCAGGGTGGCGAGACCTGCGGCACCAAGACCGAATTGGTAGAGTATGCTTGTCCAGTCTTTCAGGCTTTGCACAAAGGTTGAACCTCTTTGAATTTTTTCGGGTACTACAATAGCGTCTCCTGGATTAACTCTTCCGCCCATCCCGCTACTGCGTCCGCTTCTAACTGTTCCGTCTGCGCAGATTCGGTAGAGTTCTGATTGTTCGCCGGTGGGACTTACCCCTCCAGCCAAAGTGAGATAGTATTTAACAGGACGGTTTTGCTGAAAAATAAAGGCGTTCTGTTGGTAGACGGCTCCGATAACATCAACCGTTCCAATTTTTTGTGGAATGTAGACCGTGTCGCCGTCTTTTAGAGCAACGTCAGGCAGGTCATTAATTGTAGCATTAAAATCCTTGAGCGTGAGAATAATACGACCCTCAGACTTGATTGTACGAAGCCTTTGCGTGAGTCGACGTTGTGCTTCGAGCTCGGTTCCTATCAGCGCCGCCTGAGCCTGATCACTCTGGTTATTAAGCCGTTGCTTGGCGTTGGTTTCAATATCTTTTTCATAGCGGTCAACTGCTTCATCGATCTTCGCCTGCTGCTGGACTCTGACACTTTCTCGTTTCAGCCTTGTTCCATAGATATAGCCTTTTTCGGTAATTCCGCCGATACGGGTTAATAGTGCTCTGAGCGTTTCGCCCTTTTTAAGTTCGAAAACACCACTTTGTTTTACCTCGCCGTCTACACGAACGAATTCCCTTTCAACTTTTACTTCCAATGGAGCGGCGCTTGGGGCGAAAACACGAATGATATCGGCCGGTTCGACCTCCAGCTTTTCGAGTTTATTTTCAATTGATGCCCAGTCTGACTGTAATTCTGCTATTGTTTGATAATGGGTATCAACACTCTTTTGAACGATAACGTTTTTTAATCCGCTCATTGATTCAAAACCACCTGCCCAACTCACGATTTCGGCGATCGATGACTTTTTCTTTAGTTCAAAAATGGCCGGTTTTTTAACATCTCCAAGCAATGCAAACTGGGGCCCAACCGATGGGATGTAAATAACATCTCCATCCTGCAGTGCCATATCGGAGGATTTATCGCCATGCAGCAGAATATCATAGAGGTCAAAGGATACGGTTGGCTCGCCGCCACGCTTAAGCTTGATGTTACGCATGCTACCGGTTACTGCCGGACCTCCGGAAGTGAAAAGTGCGTTAAGCAGGGTGCTCATGGCACTCAGCGTGTACGTGCCGGGACGCAATGCATGCCCTACAACATAGATCTGTACACTCCTTGTTTGCGCAATGCTGGCACTGAGTTCGAAGCTCTTGAATATTTTGCCAACGGCTTTTTTAAGGTATCCCTGCAGGTCGCGATATTTTATGCCGGAAACTTTTACTGATCCGACGCGTGGAAGATAGATTTCGCCGCTACGGCTGACCGTAACATCCACATCTATATCAACCATACCCCATCCGCGAATCTGCAAGGCATCTCCTGCTCCGATGACGTAGTCGGCATTAACCTGAACGGCTTTCAATGGTGCAAAGGTGCTGGGCACATTACGAAAGAGGTCACGTCCAAAAACATCAAGTCTTTTACCTGTTGAAGTTTCCACATAGATCTGGAAGCTGCTTTTTACAGGAGTGCTTTTGACCGATATGGGCTGATCCTGCTCTTCTGAACGGGGAGTTGCATCGCGCAGGTCTGACAATGATGTAGAAATAGATGAATTAACCATTCCTGCAGAAGCTGGTGAGAAGGATGCTGCACCACTGCTGGCGGTTGCTGCTGCTGAACCCTGCCCCGGGATTTCTGCAGCAATCGTTTGAATCGGAAAAACAAATAAACATAACGCAACAAGAACAAGATAAGAATACCGCATGATGAGAATTTTTTTTCTGGCTCGGAAAAAAGGAAACACCTTAAATTATGGAAAGTCATTGCTGAATTAAGCTCCGCTACCTTCAATTACAGTTGAAGGTTTACCAGAGATTTTGTATAGTAAAAACTGGACTGAATAGGCTATAGATTCAGATTTACATGTAATACAGAATGTCACTACTGTCCAATTATAAGTCAAATAAATTCATTTGGTTACAGGCACAGGTCTCTGGAATTGTGCCAAAAGAATTGGCAACTAATTTTACAATATAGACTTGTTCAAAAACACTGACACTCAAAATCAGTACAAAAGAGTTAAGGAAGAGATGCAAATTGTGTCTCTTTTTCATCAAGGCAATAAGCTGATAAACCGAGATTGCTGTACAAATTTGTTTTTATACCTCATTTTCTGATGTCCTGTAACATGCCTTGATACGCAAATGCTGCTTTACTAACTTGAAGAACATTTCAAAGACAGCAGGCATTATGATAACCTACAGGCCTTTATTTTTTCAACAGTTGGACACCAGTGACAGAATATTATTATTTTTGTATAATATCAAATTTATTACTGCTGTAGTACTAAGACTTGTTGCTTATTTTCCTGAATGTAACGGCTTGCTTCGATTTCACTTTCTTCTGCCAAGAGAAGAAAATTGGTCAGGAAAAGAGGTATTTTTTGTTTGAAGGGATTAAAGTACTGAAAGGCCGGCATTGGCTGAATGGGGTGATGTCAATAAGTAAAATGGAGTAGATCATAATGCTGCAGCTTAAAACCACTGGCTATAAAGCGCTTGACAATCTGCGGTCGACCGGTGTATTTCCGGTGGAGTGGTTAAGTATGGAGGAGCTGAAAACACAGGCCGATGCTGTTGTAGCACGTTTTCTTGAAGAGAGGTTTGCAGTATCGCAGGAGCTTGGCGGAGGTTTTTTGGCGGCTGAGCTGGTTGACAGGGCAATCCGTACGTCGGAGTACGAGGTTATGGACCAGGAGGGTGTGGCTGAGAGTGAAAGGCTTGCGTTGGTGCGGGCTTTGGATCGGCAGAACATGATGATGGGGCTTTATGGCCGTTATGTAGACATTCTTCTCCCATTAATCAACGATGTGGCCCGGCGTGAACAGCGCGAGGTACGGGTACTTGAGCTGGCGAGCGGTAATGGCGGGCTTGCATTGGCTTTGGGTGAGGAGGTGCGTCGGCAAGAGTTGCGGGTGCGTATTACCGGTTCGGATATTGTCCCTGCTTTTGTGGAGGAAGGCAACCTTCATGCGTTGAAGAAAGGAGTTCCTGTCAATTTCCAACTTCTGAATGCGTTTAACCTTCAAGAAATTGAGAAGGGAGAGTTTGATCTGGTCGTTATGTCTCAAAGTCTGCACCATTTCAGTCCGGGGCAACTGGCGGTGATTATTGCACAGTCCTTGCAGTATAGTTCGAGAGGGTTTGTCGGGATTGATGGATACAGAAGTGTTTTGCTTGCCTTTGGTGTACCTTTGATTGCCGGTTTGCAGGGGTTTGGTTCTTTTGCTCTTGATGGGTTGACGTCGGCTCGAAAATTTTATTCGGAACTTGAGCTGGAGATTATTGCGGAGATTGCTGCGAGGGGGGGGAATTACACTGTTGCTTGTTTGTGGCCGTTTAATGTTATCCAAGTGCTGAGTACTGAGTTTTTGGGGGGGAGGGGAATTTAGGAGAATTCAGGTATATTGATGTAAAATTTTTCGGGTAACTTAATAAAATTATGACAAGGAGTGTCAGGTATGAAGGTTGTCAAATTTTTGGCAGGTGCAGCAATTGCGCTTCTGGCTATTCAGTTTGTGCCTTATGGACGGGAACATAAAAATCCGCCGGTGACTGGCGAGCCAAAATGGGATTCTCCGAGGACTCATGAACTTTTTAATCGAAGCTGTAAAGATTGCCATTCTCATGAAACTGTATGGCCCTGGTATAGTTCTTTTGCTCCAGTATCCTGGCTGACGGCGCTTGATGTCTCTTTTGGCCGCGGGGTTTTCAATGTTTCTCAGTGGGGGCATCAGGATAAAAATGAAGGTGATAGGGCTGCGGCTGAGGTTAGAAAGGGAAAAATGCCTCTCTTTATCTATTTGCCGGCTCATCCGGAAGCGAAGTTGAATGCTGTGGAAAAAAAGGAGCTTATTGATGGGCTTGCGGCAACGTTTGGTGATAAAAAGAGTAAAAATACAGAGAAAGAGTAGGATAACACTGGTTTTCGTGATGATGATATGAGTTTTTCACTTTTTCAGCCACAAACTTCTCCTGCCTTAGAAAAATACCCGCTTCATCTAGCACTCTTTCTTTTGACAGTGCTTTCAACGCTTTGGGCAGGAGCGTTCTGGGCGGGGCAAGGCAGTTTGCTCTCCGGTCTCCCCTACTCTTTCTGCCTGCTTCTGTTTTTAAGCGTTCACGAGTTCGGCCATTATTTTGCTGCGTTGCATCATCGTGTGCGGGCTTCGCTGCCTTATTACCTTCCTGTGCCTCCTCTGCCGATGTTTCTCAGTCTTGGAACGATGGGGGCGGTGATCAAAATCAAGGAGCGTCTACCGAATACCAACGCTCTCTTTGATATCGGTATTGCAGGTCCGCTGAGTGGGTTTGCGGTTTGCACCGGTGTTCTGGTCTATGGCTTTCTGCATCTTCCGCCGGCAGATTTTATTTATAGCATTCATCCGGAATACCTGACACAAGGCGGAGTGCAAACCCCGGTCCCGCAAGGAACTCTCTGCCTGGGAAAAAACCTGCTGTGGATAGCTCTGGAGTACGTGATTGCTCCGAAAAACCTCCCGCCAATGAGTGAGATGTATCACTATCCCTTTCTCTTCACCGGCTGGCTTGGCTCGTTCATAACGGCACTGAACCTGCTGCCTGTCGGCCAGCTTGACGGGGGACATATCACGTTCGCCATGTTCGGCAGAAAGGGGCATGCGAAGACTGCCAGAGCTTTTTTGCTGTTTATAGCACTTCTTGGTTTTCCTGCGTTTCTGGAACTTCTGTTCAGCCTGTTCAAACCAGATGCTGTTCTGCTTCTTCCTCCTGTTATCCTGCATTGGTCATGGTCCGGATGGATGCTGTGGGCGTTCATTCTTTCGCGGCTTCTTGGTCTGAACCATCCTCCAACATGGCATGACCATCCCTTGACGAGACAGCGTACACTGCTTGGATGGCTGGCAATTGTGATCTTTGTTTTAACCTTTACGCCGGTACCGTTCGGGATGACATGATGGAGGTCACATTCCGGATCAACTGCGCTGGTCGTGTACTTGATCTCTCTCAAGGGCCGGTCATCATGGGTATCCTGAATACCACACCTGATTCATTTTATGACGGGGGGATGTTTCAAAAAAAGGTCTGTGGAGTAGATTTAGAGAGGGCGCTTGATCATGCCGTTGCGATGATCAGGGCTGGTGCTTCGATTATTGATGTTGGCGGTGAATCTTCGCGGCCTGGCGCAGCGGTAATTTCATCGGCTGAGGAGATTGAGCGTACGGCACCACTTATTGCCGTGTTGCGCGAGCGAACGGATGCGCTGATTTCGATAGATACGTATAAGGCTGAGGTTGCTGAACGGGCTTTGCTGGCTGGCGCTCATCTTGTTAATGATATTTCTGGGTTCACGTTTGACAAACGTCTTCCTTGCATTTGCAGCAAGTACAAGGCTGCGGTGATTCTTATGCATACGGTGGTTAAGCCTGATTCGATGGGATGGAGTACCGGCGTTGAGTCGGGGGGGGAAGATATTGTGGCGAGTGTCAGTCGTTTTCTTCGAACATCGATAGCGCGGGCTGAAGCGCATGGCATTGAGGGCATTATCCTTGATCCTGGTTTTGGATTCGGCAAAAACATAGCTGAGAATTTCCGGCTGCTTGGCCAGCTCAGCTCTCTGCTCACGCTCGGCAGGCCTCTTCTGGCTGGTCTGTCGAGAAAATCGTTTCTTGGCTATGCTCTTGCTGACCCAGGGCATGATATCCCGCCGCCTTCTGAAAGACTTGCGGCGACTTTAGCGGCTGAAACCATAGCGCTGATGCATGGGGCAAGTATTCTCAGGGTGCATGATGTTGAAGAAGCAGTACAATGTTTAAGAGTTTGGAAAGTGCTGAGTGCTGAGTGCTGAGCCGCAGCTCGGCATTATGTTATAAACGGGGGGGGAGATGTATCTTTCGAAAATTGAGCTTTTCGGGTTTAAGAGTTTTGCTCATAAAGTCAGGATAAAATTTGACAGTGGTCTTACGGCTATTGTCGGGCCTAATGGGTGCGGCAAGACTAATGTTGTGGATGCCATGCGCTGGGTATTGGGCGAGCAGAAGTCTTCTCTGCTTCGATCGGCGAAGATGGAAAACATTATTTTTAATGGTTCGAAGAATCTTAAGCCTCTCAGCCTTACGGAAGTTTCTCTGACGATTGAGAATACGCGCAATGTTCTGCCGATAGAGTATAGTGAAGTAACGGTGACGCGTCGCCTTTACCGGAATGGAGAGAGTGAATTTCTTTTAAACCAGGTGAACTGCCGGCTGAAGGATGTTCTTGATTTGTTTACTGATACAGGGATGGGCAGTGATGCCTATTCGGTCATTGAGCTGAAGATGATTGAGGAGATTATCAGCAATAAAAGCGAGGAGCGTCTTAAGCTGTTTGAAGAAGCTGCTGGAATAACGCGTTACAAGCAGCGACGGAAACAGACGTTCAAGCAGCTGGAAAGTGCATCGAGAGACCTTTCGAGAGTTGATGATATCCTGGCGGAGGTGGGAAAAAAGGTGAAAAGCCTGAAGCTGCAGGTGAGAAAAGCTGAAAAGCTGAGGGAGCTGAAAAAAGAGATTCGTGAGATTGATTTTACACTTTCCTGGATTGCCATGGAGGAGTTCCGGGAAAAGCTTGAACCGATGCAGCGGCGCATTAGGGAAGAGGAACTTCTGAACCATGCCTGCGCGGCTCAAATCGCTTCGGAGGACAGTAGAGCGCAGGCAATGGAGCTGCTGCTCCTTCAGGAGGAAACGTCTCTTTCGGGTATACAGAAAGAGCTGAATGATAGCAATCAGCGGATTCATGTTCTTGAAAAGCAATGGCTGCAGTATGAAGAGCATCAAAAGAATCTTGCAACTGAAACCGAGCGTTTCAAAGCTGTTATCGGTGAGAAGGAGCTGAAAATCCGTGAACAGGAGATCCTTGCAAGGGAGCTTACGAATTGTCAAGCTCCTTGTGAAAAGAGATGCAGCACGCTGCACTCGGCATTTCAAAGCCTTGTGGCTGAACACGACCAGCTTAATGCAACATTGAAGGAGCAGAGAACTGAACTTGCTCATGAACGCAGGTTGAGCGCAGAAGAACAAAGTGCGGCCAACCAGATCGCTTTGACAAAACGGACGCTTGAATCGAAAAAAGGGTATTTGCGGACATCTGGTGAACGGCTTGAAATAAAAAAACTGGCAATTCTTGATAAGCTGAGAAGCTCACAAACCGATGAAAAGCGGCTTTCGGATGAGATAGCGGTCAAATCTGCGCAGATTGCTGATGCAAAAAGCCTGGAGAGTGTGTTAAGGAAAGAACAGGAAGAGGTGTCGAGCCAGATTGAGGCTAAAAAAGAGGCTCTTCTTCTGCAAAGGTCAAGGCGGGATAAAGTGCGAAACCAGATTCTGCTTGCTGATTCTGTGCTCGATAATTTTGAGGGTATGCCTGAAGGGATAGGTTTTCTGGAAAAGCAGAAGATCGGAAAGCTCGGAATGGGCTGCATGACGGATCTTCTATCGCTTGAGAGTTCATATAAAAAAGCGGTCAATGCCGCACTTGGCGAGAGCATGAGCTACTATGTGTGCCAGTCACTCAGTGAGGCCAAGATGGGAATCGCCAATCTCAGGAGTTCAAACAAGGGAAAGGTTAATTTTCTTGTGCTTGATCTTGTTGCGCCCTTGACTGATGCTGCTTATCCGGAAATCAGGGGTGCACAAAAAACTCTTGATGTCCTTACTTATCCTCAGGAACTTCATCAGGCGCTTTTTTTGATGCTCCACAAAAGTTATATCGTGGCGGAGCTCGAAATGGCGGAAACCCTTGCCCTGCTCTATCGCGATTGCTCATTTGTTACGCTTGATGGGGAAGCATTTTCGGGTAAAGGGGTGCTGTTTGGGGGAAGTTCAAAAAGCAATGAGGGACTGCGGCTGGGAAAAAAAGCTGAACGTGACTTACTCCGGAAAGAGCTTGCTGACCTTGAAAAAAGCATCGAGGAGAGTGAGGCGATGCTGCTGCAGCTGCGCAACAGGGTGGCATCAATTAAAGTGGCTGAACAACGCAGGGTGATTGAACAGCTGGTGACGGACCTTGGAGGTGCTGAAAAGAGGTTTGTGCGATTCGAGGCCGAACAGAGTGAAAGATACCGGGATGAAGTGCAGACCGGTATGGAGATTGCCGCTCTTCTTCAACAACAAAAGGCCTGCGAAAAGGAGCTTAACGAGCTGCTTCCCGCAATGAGCATCAGTGCTTCGAAGAGTTTGCTTATCGGGAAGAAAATCCGGCAGATGCAGGAGCATCTTACCTCTCTTGAAGCGCGCCACCACGAGTTCGGACTGGAAGTTCAAGCCAGTCAGAGTCGCTCCAAGGACGCTCTTCTTGAACTTGAAAAACTCCGGATCACCATCGCAAGCTGTCAAGGAAATCAACGGGCACTGCATGAGGAGATTAAAAAATTGAACAGCGACATTGACATTGCTGAAAGAAAAAAAGAGATCAGCCGCGATGCGTCGAACAAGATAAAAGAGGAACTTGATGCTCTGCTTCTGGCAGCTGCCGGGGAACAGAGCCGGCTCAATGAGCAGGAATCGATCTATCGGGAACATCAGGCCCAGCACCATGAAACCCAGGCAACACTCAGGGATCTGCGTCGAAAATATGAGGTGGGTGTTCAACTTCTCTTGACTCTCAACAAAGAGCGCATGCAACTTGAACATTCGCTGGATCATCTGTTTACGGAGGCTCAGGTGAAATATAACTGCGATCTTGCTTCAATGGTGCAGCCGGATATCCATCAGCCTTTCGACCGGAATGCAGCACAGCAAAAACTTGAACTTCTCAATAGACAACGGGAACAGTTTGGTGCGGTCAATGAGCTGGCGCTGGAGGAGTATGAAGGGGAAAAAGAGCGATTTGATTTTTTGACTGAACAGAAAGAGGATCTGCTCAGGGCAGAGATGCAGCTTCGTTCGACCATTGATGAGATCAACAAAACTGCTCTGGAGAAATTTGATGCTACCTTCCGGGCTGTGAGAAAAAACTTTATCGGTATTTTCCGTGAGCTGTTCGAAGCGGAAGATGAAGTGGATCTGCTTATTCATGCCAGTGAGGATCCCCTTGATGCCCATATCGAAATTGTTGCTAAACCGAGAGGAAAAAAACCGCTCTCTATTGAGCAACTGAGTGGTGGTGAAAAGGCGCTGACTGCCCTTTCGCTGCTCTTTGCGATCTATCTGGTCAAACCGAGTCCGTTCTGTATTCTTGATGAAGTTGACGCCCCGCTGGACGATGCTAATGTTACCCGTTTTATTAAACTTCTGAAAAAATTTGAGAATAACACCCAATTCATTATTGTTACGCACAACAAAAAAACCATGGCTTCGTGCCAGGCTCTTTATGGCGTCACCATGGAAGAGGAGGGGGTGTCGAAGCTGATACCCGTACGGCTTGAAAAAATAAGGGGTTGAGAGCCTAAGGATAGCGACATGCTTAAAAAACTTGTGTTATTTGATATCGATGGGACGTTATTGTCGGTGAACAGTATCAATCGGCGTATCCTTATGGATGCCTTGCGGGAGGTCTACGGTACTGAAGGAAGTGCGGGCACTCACAATTTCGCCGGCAAGATGGACTGTATCATTATCTATGAAGTTCTGCGCAACGCAGGGTTGAGTGACGGTGTGATTGCGGAAAAATTTGACAAGGCCAAGCAAACCTATATTGAAATGTTCCGGATGCAGGCCAAACCTTCAGACGTTGTTCTGATGGATGGCGTCCGCAGGCTTCTTGATGAGCTTTCTGCATGTTCTGAACTTTTTGTTGGTCTCCTGACCGGGAATTTTGAGGGTTCTGGACGGCATAAGCTTCTTCTGCCTGATATCAACCATTATTTTCCATTTGGTGCTTTTGCCGATGATGGTGAGAGTCGCAATGACCTGCCTCTGGTTGCTGTTGAAAAAGCGTACCAACTGACCGGAAAAAGATTTTCAGAACAAAATATTATCATTATTGGCGATACGGAACACGATATTGCCTGTGCAAGGGTTCTGAACGCGAAGTCGATTGCTGTAGCAACCGGCATTTATTCCACGGAGGAACTGAAAAAACACAATCCGCATATTCTCTATAAAAACTTATGTGAGACGGAGATTGTTCTCAGTGATATCCTCCAATCCTCAATCAATTAACTGCTCTTTTATGAAGACGTACCGTCGACAAATTCGTGAAAAGATTTTACAGGCTCTCTATACCATTGAAATCAGAGATACCGACATAGATTCTGCGGCTGGCTGGCTTTTGACTGAAGAGATTCTTGCTGATGCCAATGCCATGAAGTTTTTCAATATGCTCCTGAAAAACATTAAGGAGCACATGGAGGAGATTGATCGTTACATTGTAAAGCATACCTTTAACTGGGATATGAGCCGTATTGCTATCATCGATAAAAATATCATCCGGATGGCCCTGACCGAAATTCTCTTCTGCGAGGATATTCCACCAAAGGTATCGATCAATGAAGCAATTGAAATAGCGAAAAAATTTAACAGCACTGATAAAAGCAGCAAGTTTGTCAATGGAATTCTTGACGCCATCTTTAATGACCTTAAAGCTGAAGGCAAAGTCCACAAAAACGGAAGGGGACTTATAGATCAGTCGGTTCCAAAGCTTCAGAAGAGCGAGAGCGATATTGAGAAGACAGAAATAGATAGCTGACAAGTGAGGCCAGAGGAAAAAATTGTTGTTCTTAACGAGGTGCTTGGGGCCGAGTACCCGAATCCGAAAAGCGAACTGCAATACGACAGCCCGTTTCAGTTGCTTGTCTCCACAATTATGGCGGCTCAGGCAACCGACAGGCAGGTTAATATCATTACCAGGGAACTGTTCAAGAGTGCACCGGATGCCGAAAGTTTGAGCCGGTTGGAGCTTGACACTGTAATCAGCTTTGTTCGCTCGATCAATTATTACAATACGAAGGCGAAAAACATCCTGGAAGCAAGCCGGATACTTGTTACGCGCTATAACGGCAAGGTGCCTGAAACAAGGGAGGAGCTGGAGAGTTTACCGGGGGTGGGAAGAAAAACAGCGAATGTTGTTTTGAGCAGCGCTTTTCATCAGGCGGTGATGCCTGTTGATACGCATGTACACCGGGTTTCAAACAGAATCGGTCTGGTAAGAACTGACAAGGTCGAGCAAACCGAATCCGAACTGATGAAAATCATTCCCGAAGCATGGGTCATTGATTTCCATCACTACCTGCTCCTGCACGGGCGTTACACTTGCAAGGCGAAAAAGCCGGAATGTCCACGTTGTGGTGTACGCATTGTCTGCGATTATCCCGAAAAAAACTAACCAAGTTCTATTTTACGGTCGACCGCATAGATCCACTCGCCTTCCGGCCGCTGCCGATTACCGGCCCACAGTTCAAGCGTCACACCTTTTCCTGACACTGCCTGAGAAGTAAATATCTCAACCTGATAGTAGAGTTCATCCAGCAGATCATCCCAGACATTGTTGAGGGTAAGCCCTTCATTGATATAGGCTTGACTGGGCT
>CAIPYV010000123.1 GCA_903869365.1 uncultured Chlorobiaceae bacterium | reverse complement strand
CTTGCGCACCATTGTCACCATCATCAAGATCAACGATGATCTCGAACGTATCGGTGACCTTGCAGTGCATATCATTGACCGTATGCCCGAAATCAGTCCGGAGATGCTCGAATCGTTTGAATTTGAAAAGATGGGTGTGCATGCCGGTGATATGGTGAAGCACTCCATTGAGGCGTTCATCTCCAAAAACCGTAATCTTGCTGATGATGTCTGTGCTCTTGATGAGGAGATTGATGTCATGCATCGGGCGGCCTTTAAAAAGGTAACGAGGCTGATGAAAATCGAGGCCGCCAATGTCGACGAACTCATAGCGGCATTAAGCATATCGCGTTATATCGAACGTATGGCCGACCACGCAACCATGATTGCCCGTGAAGTCATTTATCTGGTAACCGGTGAAATCGTCCGCCACAAGGGTGATTTCTATGAAAACCTGCTCGAATCCCTTGATGAGTAGGAGTCCTGGCAACCCCCTCTTCCGTGAGAGTCACAGCATTTTTGTTTTTTTCTTGGAATTAACCTTGCAGGTCTGCTAAATTAAGGGCACTTTGTTTTTTTCTTTTTAACATAAGCATGGTGTTTGAACCCTATGGCTAACCTGTTAGGCAAATTTTTCGGAGACTCACCGAAAACCTCAGAAACTCCTCAAGCATTTACCATCAAGATCGACCCCGACAAGTTTGGTCTTTCCATAAAACCCCAAGGCACAGTCTATGTGCAGCTTGAATCACTTAAGCAGAAGCTTACCAAACTTTCATCCAACGTTGAAAATAACCTGATGCTCAGTATCAGGGCTTCAACAAAGGGCAACATTGAGCTTGCCTCTTCAGCCTTCAAGTTTGATGAGGCATATATCCGCAAAGGGAAGTTCGAAGTCGAATATCTTACCCTTGCCTATGCGACCTTCCAGAATCTTGGTGAGGAAGATCTTAAGGCTATCAAACAGGCGCGGATGATCCTCCGTGAGCTTGAACGACTGGCACAGTTGGCTCTCAATATAGCTGACAAGGCGGAGTATGTAAAATTTGCCAATGTGCAGGAACTGCACAAGGACGAGTATGGCTTGAAACCCATGGGCGACATTACCGCCGAAATGATCAAAAAGGCGGTTGAGGCTTTTGTCAGCGGCAACGCTAAACATGCCAGTGAGACACTCGTCATGATGAATGAGATTAAGGCTCTCTATGATGTGGGAGTTGCAAAGATCAAGTCATCGGTTACCGATCAGAACATCACCAATCTTACAGGCATTCTTTCAATTATTGAGCATGTCAAGGCTTCTGCCGACATATCGTGTTCCATTGCAAGCCACTTCTGCTGAAACGCGTGATCTTGTTACCGATAAGGAAAAGCGGACTTCGGTTCGCTTTTTTTATCACTATTTTCCTCTATAGCTCATGAAGAACGACCGAACAATAATTCAAAGGCTCAAAGAAAACAAACTTCTCTCTGTCATTTTGGTGCTGCTGCTTCTGCTCTCACTGTTCTGGTTATTTCAGCATCGTGAGCCCAGAAAAGTACTTGTACAAAAACCTCTCGACCTTATTCCAGTGACTGTTGCTCCGGTCTCAAAAGCAGCAGTTCGCGACAGCTTCAGTACCGTTGGTACCGTTGAGGCGTTCCGGGAAGCCGATATTTTTTCAGAATCTGCCGGTCAGGTTCGCAAAGTATCAGCCGAACCAGGTTCACACAAAAAAGCCGGCGAAACGTTGTTCATTGTCGACGATGAACTTGCAGCCTCACGTCAGCGCAAGGCTGATGCCCACTATCGCCAGACGAAACGCGATGTTGAACGCTATAAAACCCTCTATGTCGAAGGTGCGGTCCCGCTGTCAGCCTTTGAGGCTGTGCAGCTCCAGAACGAAGAGGCGCAAGCCGAATTTGTCGCAGCCTCAAGAAAATTCAACGATGCCAAAGTCAAGGCTCCATTTACAGGTACGGTCACTTCACGCTTTGTCGAGCAGGGGGAGTTGCTTCACGAGGGGCTGAAGGTTGCACACATGGTTGACATGACAAAGGTTAAGATCATCATCTTTGTCCCCGAACGAGAAATCATCAAATTTGTTCCAGGCACAGCCCTGACGGTTACCAGCGACACCTATCCAGGACAGCGATTCATCGGCAAGGTAAGCGCCGTCAGCGACAAATCAGGTCGCGACCACACCTGCAGAGTGGAAGTGCTTCTGCAGAACCCGCAAAATGCCGCTTTCCGTTCCGGTATGTTTACGAGAGTCATTACAACAGGAGAAGGTCATCGCACAGCGCTTCTTGTTCCCCGTATCGCCCTTGTTTCAGGTATCCGGAAACCCGAAGTCTTTGTCGTTCGCAACGGAAAATCGGTTTTAACCCCATTTATTGCCGGCATGGAGTTGCAGAAGGATCTCGAAGTTCTTGATGGCCTCAAAGAAGGTGAAAGTGTGGTAACCAGCGGCCAGACGGAGCTTCTCAACGGTTCCGCACTCCTCGTCATTGGCCAGAAGAAAGGACAGACTGCACCATGACGCTTACCGAACTCGCCATAAAACGCCCGACGCTTATCGTTGTCCTCTTTACCGTACTTGCCATTCTCGGCCTTTTCAGCTATGGCCAGCTGCAGTATGAGCTGCTGCCTAAAATGACACCACCTGTTGTCACCGTCTCCATCCGCTATCCCGGCGCCTCTCCAAGCGAAGTTGAGACCTCACTCACCAAACCGGTAGAGGAGGCAGTTTCTGCCATTGAAAAAATAGCATCGATCACCTCAACATCAACTGAAGGGTTATCAATCGTAGCCATTGAGTTTTCAAACTCCGCCAATATTGAAAAAGCTCTCCAGGATGCACAGCGCAAAATCAATGAGGTGCGAGACCGTTTTCCTGACGACGCAAAACCGCCTGTCATTACTCGTTTTGCACTTGACGAGGTTCCGGTACTTCGTATTGGCGCTACCTCTTCTCTTTCCGATACCGATTTTTACCGGATGCTCAAGGACGATATCAAACCACTTCTTTCAAGCGTTGCCGGGGTAGGGCAGGTCTATCTGCTCGGCGGACGCGAGCGGGAAATCCGGGTTAATATCGATCTTCAACGCCTTCAGAGCTACAGCTTGACCGTACCGGATCTCCTCAAAGAGGTCGGAAAGGCCAATCTCGATTTTCCGACCGGCAAGATTGATGATCGCGACCGTCAGTTTGTTGTCAGGCTCGCCGGAAAATTCAGCAACCTTCAGGAATTGCAGGATCTTGTTCTGCGATCCACCCCGAACGGTAAAGTCACTTTGCGTGATGTGGCCGAAGTAGAAGACGGCTTTAAGGAGATTTCTACGCTCACACGATTGAACGGCAGGGCCTCCGTCGGCATCATGATTATGAAACAGAGCGACGCCAACACCGTTGATGTCAGTCGCCTCACAAGGGTAGCGCTTACCCGTCTTGAAAAACTCTACAAGGAGAAAAATCTCTCCTTCGATATAGCCCAGGATGCCTCAACCTTTACGCTCGAAGCCGTTACTGCTGTTCAGCACGATCTCATGCTTGCCGTTCTTCTTGTGGCTCTTGTCATGATGCTTTTTCTGCACAGCCTGCGCAACTCGCTCATTGTGCTTGTCTCAATCCCGACCTCGCTTATTACCACATTCACGGGCATGTACCTTTTCGGCTTCTCCCTGAACCTCATGACGCTTCTCTCTCTTTCACTGGTCGTGGGTGTTTTGGTGGACGACTCCATTGTGGTGCTCGAAAATATCTATCGACACCTTGAACGTGGTGAAGAGCCCCGTAGCGCAGCTCTTCTGGGCAGAAATGAAATAGGCTTTACAGCACTCTCCATCACCCTCGTTGATGTAGTTGTCTTTCTGCCGCTCTCTCTTGTCAGTGGTATAGTGGGTAACATCCTGCGCGAATTTTCCGTCGTCATGGTGATCTCCACCCTGGTCAGCCTGTTTGTCTCTTTTACCCTGACACCGCTTCTTGCTTCACGCTTCTCTAAAGTCGAAAAGCTTACTGGCAGAAACTTTTTCGAAAAGTTTGCCATCGCTTTCGAACAAAACTATCAGCGCTTTCGCCAGTTCTATCTCGATCTTTTGCAGTGGAGTCTCCGTAATCCCCGCAAAGTCTTTTTCAGCGCGATACTCCTGCTTGCCGCCTCCTTCAGCCTGCTTATTTTCGGCAAGATAGGAGGGGAGTTTATCGAGGTATCCGACCGTGGCGAGTTTTCCGTCATGCTGGAGCTTGAGCCCGGCACCAATCTTGAAGAGACCAACCGCCTGACCAGAATGGTGGAACACCGTCTCTCGGCCATGCCGGATGTTAAAAAACTCCTTGTCAATGTCGGAGCTTCCAGTGAAGGCTTTTTCAACCAGAGTGCCGATAACATCTCCGAACTCAACGTCAGGCTCTCCCCGAAAGAGGAACGGAAAAATTCCACGGGTGATGTCATGCAGGCGATCCGCACCAATCTCAAGGATGTTGTTGGTCTCAAAGCGAGCATCAATCCAATAGGAATTTTTGGAACAGCCAATGAAACGCCGGTTGCTGTCATCATCAGCGGCCCTCTGAGAAGTCAGGTCACCCGTGTTGCTGAAGCCTTGCGGGACAGCATCAAAACCATCCCCGGCACAGCAGATGTCAAGCTGACCTCACGGGTAGGCAATCCGGAAATGCGCATTGTTGTTGATCGTGAAAAAATGGCCACGTTCGGTCTCTCAATTGCCGATGTCGGAGCAGCTCTACGCACCGCTTATGCAGGTGACGAAGCAGGAAAATACCGTGATGGAGGGGATGAATACGATATCAAGGTCATGCTCGACAAGTTTTACCGTCAGGACACCTCCACCCTTGCTGAGATAACCTTCCGAACCCCGCAGGGCGATATGGTCAAGCTTGGTCAGTTTGTAAGCTTTGAGCAAGACCGCGGCTATACGCTGCTGCAGCGCAAAGATCGCAACAATGCCGTATGGGTCAAGGCACAGGTTATTGGACGCCCTGTTGGAAGCATCGGGCAGGATATCGAACGCGTAATGACCAATATGAAAAAACGAGGCCTCATGCCCTCAACACTCTCCTATGCCTATGAATCCGACCTCAAGCGTCAGGGCGAGTCCTTTTCAACCCTCCTTATGGCCTTCATGGTCGCCATTATTTTTGTCTACCTCATCATGGTTGCTCTCTACGACTCCTACGTCTGGCCAATGGTGGTGATGTTTTCCATTCCCCTTGCCATTATCGGAGCGCTCTTTGCACTTGCCCTTACCGGTAAATCCCTCAGCATTTTCACCATTCTCGGCATCATCATGCTTGTCGGGCTGGTAGGGAAAAATGCGATTCTTCTTGTCGATTTCATCAATAAATTCCGTCTCGAAGGCATGGCCATCAATGACTCAATCAATGAAGCAGCAAAAGAACGGCTGCGTCCCATTCTCATGACCACCCTCACTCTTATTTTCGGCCTTCTCCCTATTGCCCTCTCCGGCAGTTCAGGTTCGGAATGGAAATCCGGTCTTGCCGTAGCCCTCGTCGGTGGTCTTGCCAGCTCGATGTTTTTAACCTTGCTGGTAATTCCTGTAGTCTACGTCTGGTTCGACAAACTGCGCTCCCGCTTAGCAACGTTTCGCTGGGCAAAAGGCACTGTAAACTCTTGAATTTTTTTCAACTTTCAACTTTCAACTTATTATTCAGACACCTACTTTACTTCTGTGCAGGGTTGCCCTTGCTTTTTCATGGATATACCAGGGTGCGGTGCCTAAAATAGTCTGCCAGAGCCGCGGTGAAATTGACCTTCTTGGTCACGTTATCCCAGTCTATCAGTGGGTTTGCGAGGCAATTATCTGGATTGGAGCAGGGGAAATACTCTTTGGGTTTCTGCTCCTTGTCACTGCATGGCGCTGGCTAATCTGGCTCAATATCGTGGCACTGACAGGCCTCCTTCTCTTCGTTCTTCTTTTTGAGCCAGCAATGTTCACCTTGCCGTTCAACCCGTTGACCCTGAATGTGTCGCTTATTGCACTCTCTTTGGTTGCCCTGCTTGAGATCAACAAAATAAAACCCCTGCCACCAGAATGAAAACGCACCGTTTTGATGGGACGTTGAGCACCGTTGCCCGACTTTTCCTTTCTGTTTCAGTTATTGTCATTACCACAGCCTCCTTTCTTGGCGCAGGTGGAGTTATGATGGGCAGTCAATTCCTGTTGAAGCTCCATCCCTATATCTTTTTTATCGGTTTCGGCAATCTTGCAATACTCATCCTTAACCGCTATCTCACTGCGGCAATCTATCCGGAACTTAAAATTGATCCACTGAAGCAGAAGCGCTACATCTCTATCGTCATACTTTGTCTCGTCATGATCACGGTTGCCGTCGCTATGGAGTGGCCGATCCTCAAAGCCTTGACCGGCCTGGTGCTCATGATTCTCGTTGCAGGGCCGATCAGGGAGATTTTTACCACCCTGTCAATTCCCGAAATCTGGAAAGAGGTCTCCGTCCGATACTACATTTTTGATGTTCTCTTTCTCCTGAACGCCAACCTCGGCCTCTTTACCCTCGGTCTCAAAGAAGCCTTTCCCCATCAAGCCATTATTCCGTTTTTTGTCACCCAGTCCTCCTATTTTCTTGGATCCTCGTTCCCTCTCAGCATCAGCGTCATGGGCTTCCTCTACACTTATGCCTGGAGCAGATCCTCAAAGCGTGAACTTGTCAAGCGCCTCTTCAGCCTCTGGTTCTATATGTTTGTCGGTGGTGTACTGCTCTTTCTCATCGTTATTCTGATGGGTAACTATATAGGGATGATGCTTATCAGCCACACCCTGCTCTTCGGCGTCATGGCACTTCTCGGCAGTTTCACTCTCTACCTCTACAACTTTTTCAAAAACAACTTCCATCATCCAGCACTTGCCTTTCTCCTGAGCGGCCTGGCCCTGCTCTTTGCTACAAGCGGTTTCGGGATCATGAATATTTACTTCCTCAAAGGAGTAGCGTTCGGCACTGTTCCCCCTCTGCGTATCGACAGAATGTGGATCTACCACGCTCATACCCATGCAGCGCTGCTCGGTTGGATAACCTGCTCATTTATCGGCATGATCTACATAGTGATACCATACATCGTCCGTTCCAACTCTCTTGACCCGCTCCGGGGCGATTCGGTACTCTCCGCCATTCTTGGCGTAGAGACCAGAAAAAAAGCATTCCGGCAGCTGACGGTGCTTTTATTTGCAGCAACAGCCATCATCGTGGCATTCTTTCTTGAAAATGTTATGCTTCTCAGCCTCAGCGGGTTTGTTTTTGGAGGTTCAGTCTATTTCCTGAACCTCAATCTTCTGCACGAATTCCACAGGACATCGTAAAGGTGTGTAGAACTGATTATGAAACAGCGAGATCTGATAGATAGCTCTTTATTGACTCATGTTTCCCTAATCCCAGCTTGTGATGCATTCTGTATCGTATGCTTTCCATGCCTCTTGTCGTTATACCGATAGAACGTGCAATCTCCTTTGTATCGTAGTTTAACTTGACAAGGACGGATATTTTCAGCTCCCGCTGACTGAGGTTGGGATGTTTTTTCTGAAGTTTCGATAAAAACGCTGAATCAGACTCGGTTAATTCCATGTTCAGTCGTTTCTCTGTAATCTCCTTGTCGATCAGATGCAGACAAGTGTCTGTCATCACTCTTTTAACACTTGAGTCAATTTCAAGAGCATAAATCTGATCAAGAAGATTCCGCAAAATTGCCGATTTCTCAGTAATTGCCGCAGCAACTCTCGTCAGTTCCCTGTCCTGTGACTCAATCGTGGTTTTCAGAGAAGCAATCTCATGCTCTAAATTTTCCGCAGATTGCGTGTTGGTTTTTGTTTGTGGGCACATAGCTATCACAATGAAGAGTTGGCAAATATCCCTGTCAATTCGGGGGTGGTCAAGAATACAAATATAGAAATACTATCATAGTTCCAAAGTAATAATCAGGTGGAACTTAATCAATGTTTTTGGTTTGAACAATGCGCCTTTCCGGTATCACAACGGCCGTTAATTTGCCCAGGAGCGGATTATTGTTATAAACACAACCAGTATCAATAGCGATGAGTCGTTCAAACAGAACAGGGTTACTCACAGGAGTATGGGCGCAGACAAGCGTTTTTTCCCAGTTGTAAGCATTGTTGTCAAGAAATTCCTGACGCAGATGCATCCGTTGCCAGCAGAAATCATGAGGCTTATAGTAACGCAGATTATCCTTGATGGAAAGTTCAGGATCAAGGCCGCCATGAGTAAAAAAATAGTTATCTGTTTCAATAAAGTAGTGGCAGCCTCGCAAAAAAGCAAGGTGCTCCTGAGGAAAATCACGCAATGGCGGACTATTGTAGGATTTCAACAGTGCCGATCCACCGTTAGCCATCCATTCAGCCGAGTTTTTGTTTTCAACATAATCAAGAAACATCAACTCATGATTACCCATGAGAAAATGGCACGAGTACGATGAGTCGAGTTCGATCAGATAGTCAACCACCCCTTTTGAATGATTGCCCCGATCAATAAAATCGCCCAGAAAAACCAGTTGGTCGTCGTTTTCCGGTTCAATCAGTTCAATCAGTTTTTTCAGGGAGAACAGGCATCCATGAACATCTCCTATGGCTATAATACGCCGGATTTCAGATAATACAGGTCGCATACTTCTTCTATTTGACTTTTTTTTCGTGTTTCCCTTGATATAAATTCACTGATTAATTTTAAATTGGACTGAAGCAGGACGTGTGATTTATGGCCTTTTCGTATTTACCGATTCTGATGGGTAAAAAATAATAATAAATGTAAAAGCATGAACATTGTTATGAAGAGCTATCTTGCTGCAGTCATGACGGTTATTATAGTTTTCTCTGCTTGTTCACTGTATGCCGAGGATCCTGCAGCATCCACTATTCTTCCAAATATCTATGGCAAGTCACTGACCACTCCTGTTGGCTGGGGAGCCTCGAACGGTACCATTTTTGCAGGTGTTGGAGTAGTATCACGTGGTGCATACTATCATGCGTCGTCTGCCAGCAATCAGGTTGGTGATGGTGGCGCCGCTGTAGGTTTGGGGATTGGAAATCCGGTAAAAAATCTCGGTCTTCAGGCTGCATTGACACAGTATGATATGACTGGTTGGAATCGTTATGGAATGTCATTCCATCTGCACCGTTATCTTGGTTCCGCGAGTGCCGTAGCCGTAGGTGCCCAGAATTTAATGCTCAGTTCTGGCACCGATTCAGAAAAAAGCTATTATATTGTATATAGCAAGGGAGTACTTTCGTCACCCTTTATTAATGCGGACAACAAAACAACTCGACTCCACTTCAGTATAGGTGCCGGCAATGGACAATTCGGCAATAAAACACAGGAGGATATCTTAGCGGGCAAGGGAGAGCATGGAACTTACGTTTTCGGCAACATAGCCTATGAGATGTTTAACGAATTCAACTTTATTACAGACTGGAACGGAATCAATTTGAATGCCGGTATTTCGAAAACTTTTTTCATCAACCATTCAATCCCGATAGTCATAACAGCAGGAGCTGTAGATCTGACAGGATATTCAGGAGATGGTGTACGCTTCATTTTAGGAATCGGAACCGGTGTAACGTTATAAAACCGTATCAATATGAACACTACTCTTAATAAAATGGCAGCTCGGTCATCCATGCTGAGCTTTATTGCGTTATCATTTGTCTCTACACCACTGCTCGGAGCAAATGGCTCAGATAATGTTATACAGGGAATTATTACGCCAATCGTTCCAAACTGGGTTGAGACTCCTGCCTTGGTGACGCCAGCAGCTCCCGCTCCCCAGGTTGTTCAAGCAGCTCCGGTTGCACCTGCACCTGAAGAAACAGAATACCTGCCGCCGAAAGCAGCGCGTAATTAAGCGACCAACACGATGAGATTTGAGCGCTGCCGTTGACACTTGGGACGACAGAATACCTTGCACACTCTTATCCTGTCAACAGTATAGAAAAGAGAAGTCTGAAATTCGTGTAAATCTTTCAGCGAGTGATTGTTGTGAGCTAATTTTTTAGTAATAAAAAGTCTGCTATGCGTTTTCTAAAAATTGTTACAGTTTTCACTCTTTCACTGCAATGCCTGTTTTTATCTTGCTGGAACACCCAGGCATTAGCTGATCAGGGGAGTTCTTCACTCAGTCAAAATTCCTTTCCGGTTTCTTCTGAACCATCCTCAAGTTATAAAGCACTGACTGGCCCCAATTACCCCTTGGTTCAAGACTCATATTTTACTGACGACGTTGGAAACATTCTCATGATTGTTAACGTACTTGGCGCGGTTAATAAGCCGGGTCAAGTACTGGTTCAGGAAAATGCCGATTTCGCCTCCATTATTACACTTGCTGGGGGTATCAAGGAGAATGCAAATTTAAAAAAAGTGCTTGTTTCGAGGAAAAAACCTGACAGTAATGGTATACAGGCCTATAAAGTTGATCTGAGGGGATACTTCGATAAAGGTGATCGTTCTGCATTTATTGTTGTCAAGCCGAACGACACCGTCATCATTCCGGAAAAAAACGGTGTAACCATCGAAATGATTGCTCGTTATATTGGTTTGATTGTTTCTGGTGCTACCGGTGTATACTATATTAAAAGCTTGTGATAACAGAAAAAAATATTTCATGATTGAGCAGCACCCCGGGCAACAGAGTTACGAGTCTGATTTCGAGCAGTCACAAGGGCCGGAATTAACTATTAAAGAGATTATTGGTTATTTTACGCACCGTAAATACACAATAATCCTTATTTTTTTTCTGTCAATATTTTTTGCCTATGTTAACCATAAGCTAAAAATTCCTCAATATCGAGCTGAGTCGATGTTGATGATTACCCGGACTTCCAACAGCCCTTTCGACTCATTTTTCGGCTCCACCTCTCAATCCGATACCAAAAGAGATGCTGAACTGCTTCGATCAATGCCCATTGCCGAGCTTGTGGTTAATGATCTTCTCAAAAGTTCCCAAAGGGATTCGCTCGAATTCTTCGGAAAGCGTCACTACCGTTCAGCCCTGGATCGTTGGCAGTCAGAAAAATTTCCCTCTTCCAGAATCAATGAAGATAAAAAGACAATACTGATCTCTGGGCAAATCACTGAGGAACGCCTGCGCCAATATGCCCAGAAATTAAGCGGTCGTATCAGAGTTGATGCTGTGCGAGAAACAAATTTGCTGAAAATCTCGGTGGTAAGTCCTTTTCCAGATGAATCCGTTTTTTTAACCAACACCCTTGGTCGAGTCTATAGAAACACAAGTATCAGTCGCAATTCTGAAAAGTACTTTGAAACGAACAAGTATATAGCTCTTATGCTGGATGAGCAGGCGAAAGAGGTTGAACAAACCGATAAAAAGCTTTCACAGTATATGAAGGACAATGAAATCTTTGAGGTTTCCGGTAATGTTTCGCAGTTGCTCGGCCAGCTTACCCAGGCCGATGCCCGATACAATGAGATAATGGCTGAATACCGTATTGCACAAAACAGTCTTGAATTTCTTGAAAAGAAACTCTCCGAAACCGATAGACAACTCAGTTCACAAATCGCACAGAATGTCGATGCAAAACTTGGCACGATACTCGAAGAGATCAGAACGCGTGAAGCAGACTATGTTCGCTCAGCCGCTGACAAAGGCTCTGATAACCCGGAAGTCAAAACAAAAAAGCAGCAGCTTGAAGCCGTGAAAACTCGCTATGAACTGCTCAGCCGCAGTAAGATAGCCGGTGAAATAGGTTATGCAGGCAAGACACAGAAAAACAACTTCGATCTCATTTCCGAGAAGCTTCAGATCCAGAGAAAACTCAACAATCTCACCTTCAGTGCAGGGGAATACACTCGACTCAAGCAAACCTACGATGCCAAAATCAGGTTACTACCCACAAAACAGCAAAACTTCCTGAAACTGCAGAGAGACTCTGATGTTGCAAGAAAAACCTACATATCTCTCAAAGAGAAGCTCGATCAAAGCCGGATAATGCTTGCCTCGGAAGTAGGAGATGTCTCTATTATCGGCAATGCATTTCGTCCATCTATACCGGAAAATGCCAGCCCAAATAACAGTATCATCATGGCTCTGCTCTTTGGAGTTTTACTCTCTATAGCCTATGTCGTTATGGCAGAGAACTTGGACGATACCGTCAAAGACGATTTGTTTTTTAAGAATTACGGCTTTAATATTTTTTCGGTCATACCATTTATTAATCAAAATGGTGATCGAACACTTTCTAAAATTCAATCAACGCTCAGCTCTCTCTATCAGGAAAAAACAGCACCATTACGAAAAAAAATATCTGGAGTAACAAACCAATCTTCAATTTCAGGGGTTCCCATGCCTCCTGCAAAGTTTGCACCGCTCTTAACTGACAACCTATCTTCTCGATTTGCTGAGTCTTTCCGCATGCTTCGAACAGCACTTATTTTTTCCCGTATCGATGAACCGCTCAAAACAATTATTATATCAGGCACCTCAATCGGGGAAGGAAAATCAACGATCTGTTCCAATATTGCAACTGCATTTGCGATCAGCGGTAAAAAAACCCTGATTGTTGATTGTGACCTGCGTCTTGCTAAACAGCACAACATATTTAAGATCAAGAGAGAGCAGGGACTTACCGATTATCTTTTCAGCGAGCAGAGAGCAATTGATGCCAGCTTCTTTAAACCAACTTCCATAGAGAATCTCTTCGTACTTACTGCGGGGAAACAAATACCCAATCCCAATGAAGTGCTTGGATCGGAGAAAATGCAGGATCTTATCAAAGAGCTTGAAGGCACATTCGATAAAGTCTTTTTCGACAGCCCTCCATTATTTTTAAGCGATGCAGCACAGCTTGCTCACTCTGTTGATGGCATACTTCTTACTGCCCGATTGTACTATACACAAAGACGGATTTTGAAAGAGTACGTATCTGATGGTTTTTTAAAATCGCACATACTTGGCATTGCCCTTATTGATCCACGCAAACCAAAATCTTTCGGTTATAGAAATTATGGTTATAGAAATTATGGTTATAGAAATTACGGGTATGATGAAAAAGTCAAAAAACTATAAATTTCAATGTTGATTCCCTGCTCCATTGGGAACTCTATAACCATCAGAAGGGTTAATTTTCTTTAGATACCATCTACAGTAGCTTTGCGTGGAGAGCTTATCAGGTTTTCCGGGGAAGTTCTAACTCTTTTCATCCTCCGAACCTCTGAAGAAGCAATATGTTATCCAAAGCGAAATTCTTCATGCTTGTTGGGTAGATTTTTTATGAGACATAATCAGATATTTTGAGTCATGCTGAGATTAGTCACATAAATGCTGTAAACCTCATTGATATAGAAGCGTAAAAGATTCGGAATAACGCAAGGATAGTACTTAACAAGCTAAAATACAGTAATTTACGATAATTTCAATCGATCACTTAATCTTGTCATTATTGACAGGTAGAGTGTGTGAAAGGCGTTATGGCAAGATAATTGCTTATTTTATCAATAGAAAACAGTTATTCCATAAGGGATGTATCTGATATCTTCTTCCAAATTTGGCGTCGTATAATTTTCTCCTATATGAAATGAATCTCTCAATCATGTGACTGAAAGAAGCGAAGCTTTAATCCTCGGCCCTCACTCTTTGCCCCAGCAGTAATAGCATAGTATACGATGTCAACCGAATCCCCCGAAATGATCCGTCTCTCATCACCCCACATGAGCGGTCGTGAGATGAAGTACGTTGTTGATGCAATGGAGCGTAATCAGGTATTCCCGCTCGGGCAGAATGTCACTGATTTTGAAGAGGCCCTTCGCACCTATTCCGGCACTGCAGCCTGCTCATGCCTTTCCTCAGGCACGGCAGCCATCCATCTTGCCCTCATCATACTCGGCGTCCAGCCAGGCGATGAAGTACTCTGTTCCACCTTCACCTTTGTCGCTTCAGCCAACCCGATTATCTATCTCCAGGCACGACCCGTTTTTATTGATTCAGAACCTTCGACCTGGAACATGGACCCCAACCTGCTAAGGCAAGCCATTAAGGAAAGGATTCGAAAAACCGGAAAAAAGCCGAAACTCATCCTTGTCGTCCACCTCTACGGCATGCCAGCCGATATGGAAGGCATCATGGCCATCTCAAAAGAGTTCGATATCCCCGTTCTTGAAGATGCCGCCGAAGCACTCGGCTCAACCTACGACGGGCACCACTGCGGCACCTACGGTATCATGGGCGTATACTCCTTCAACGGCAACAAAATAATAACCACATCAGGCGGCGGAGCTCTCATATCCTCCAACGAAACCCTCTGCCGCCAGGCCACCTTTCTCTCAACCCAGGCCCGCGACCCGGCACCACACTACCAGCACTCCCAAATCGGGTACAACTATCGAATGAGTAATATCTGTGCCGGCATCGGCCTCGGACAAATGGAAGTGCTGACCGACCGAATCACCAAAAGACGAGAACATAACACGTTCTATCGTAACGCCTTTAAACAGACAGAAGGCATCACGTTGTTAACCGAGACTTCCCAACGCTACCATTCAAACTACTGGTTGACCACCATCCTGATTAACCCAGCCGAGACCGGAGGAGTAACCCATGAAGATATACGCCTTAAACTGAACCAATACCACATAGAAACCCGACCACTCTGGAAACCAATGCATCTCCAACCCATATTTACACCTTATCCAAGCTACATAAGCGGAGTCTCCGAGACCCTTTTTAACAAAGGTCTCTGCCTCCCCTCCGGCTCCCTAATGACCGAAACCGAACGACAAAAAGTAGCCGACACACTCCTGAACACCATCAACAGGTCGTAGGTTGGGGTGATTCCTGAACCCCAACAAAACAAATAGAGTCGCCCTCTATAACACCGTCAAGCCTTTCTCAGCACTCAGAAAACTCAGTACTTTTTTTCCCCAATGCTCACTAACTCCTCGATCCTTATCACCGGCGGCACCGGTTCATTTGGACAAACCTTCATTCCGTTAACTCTCGCCAAATACAACCCGCGCCGCTTAGTTATCTATTCCCGTGACGAGATGAAACAGTGGGAAATGGCCAAACTTTACCCTGACGATTCAAGGGTACGATTCTTCATCGGTGATGTACGAGACAAAGATCGCCTTGCACGTGCACTTAATGGCATTGACTATGTTGTTCATGCCGCAGCAACCAAAATTGTCCCCACAGCCGAATACAACCCGTTCGAGTGTGTTAAAACCAATGTCCTTGGAGCCATGAATCTTATTGATGCCTGCATAGATCAAGGTGTTAAACGTGTTGTGGCGCTTTCAACAGACAAGGCGAGTAGTCCAGTGAATCTGTATGGTGCAACAAAATTAACGTCAGACAAACTCTTTATTGCAGGGAACTCTTATTCTGGTGGTGCAGAGACCCGCTTTGCAGTGGTACGATACGGTAATGTTATGGGTTCCCGCGGTTCAGTGATTCCTTTTTTTATGACCCTTGCCGAAAAAGGTTCATTACCCATTACAGATGATCGGATGACTCGCTTTATGATTACTCTTGGAGAAGGTGTTGAGCTTGTATGGCATGCGTTTGAGGATACCGTTGGTGGTGAAATTTATGTCAGAAAGATCCCATCGATGAAATTGATTGACATTGCCCTTGCAGTTGCACCCGACGCGCACCACGAAATTGTCGGTATTCGTCCAGGTGAAAAACTGCACGAGCAGATGATCAGTTTCGAGGATGCTCCACATACCTATGAATATGAAATGCATTACAAGATACTTCCGGCAATCCATAACTGGAGCAGTGACCCTCAGCGCATTCATGGTGGAAAAAAAGTTGCTCTGGACTTTACCTATTGTTCCAACAACAATACCGAATGGATGAGCATAAAAACCCTGCAAATATGGATTAGGCAGAACTTGAAAATGATCGGTAAAATATGACACCGATGATCCCGTATGGACATCAGGATATTAACCAAGCTGATATTGATGCAGTCGTTAATGTGTTGCAATCGGACTTTTTAACACAAGGCCCCGTTGTTCCTGCATTTGAAAAAGCTGTTGCAAGTTATTGTGGTGCTAAGTATGCAGTAGCGGTCAACAGCGCAACGAGCGCGTTGCATATTGCCTGTCTTGCTTTGGGAGTAGGCAAAGGTGATGTCGTCTGGACCACACCGATCACTTTTGTGGCTAGTGCTAACTGTGCCTTGTATTGTGGTGCAAAAGTGGATTTTGTGGACATTGATCCCCAAAGTTATAACATGAGCGTTGATCGTCTGCAGGAAAAGCTTGAACAGGCTGAAAAGGGAGGTACCCTGCCAAAAGTCGTTATTCCAGTCCATCTATGTGGTCAACCTTGTGACATGGTGAGTTTGCATGTGTTAAGCCATCGATACGGTTTCAAAATCATTGAAGATGCCTCTCATGCTATTGGTGGTCGTTATCAAAACAAACCTATTGGCAACTGTTACTATAGCGATATTACTGTATTTAGCTTTCATCCAGTCAAAATCATCACAACAGGGGAGGGAGGCATGGCACTGACAAATGATGAGAGATTGGCCGGCCGTATGCGTCTACTTCGTAGTCATGGTATTACAACTGAAGTCACAGATATGTACCATCGTCCTGCAGAAGAGCTATGGAACTACCAGCAGATAGGTCTTGGTTTTAACTACAGGATGTCCGATATCCATGCTGCTTTAGGATTGAGCCAGATGAAGCGGCTTGATGAGTTTGTTGTCAAACGGCATGCAATTGCAAATCGGTATGACCAGATGTTTTCAGATATTCCTGTAGTTACCCCATGGCAACATCCCGACGGTTATTCTAGCTACCATCTTTACGTTATTCGATTGAAGTTTGGTAAAATCGAGAAGACGTATCGACAAGTGTATGATGCCCTTCGTACTGAAGGGGTACTTGTTAATTTGCACTACATTCCTGTGTATCGTCAGCCTTATTATGAAAAGATGGGATTCATCGCTGGATACTGTTTACAGGCAGAGACATATTATTCAGAGGCTATCAGCATACCGATCTATTCTGGCCTGACTGACGTGCAGCAAAATTATGTCTTTGAGACAATAGTCAAATTGCTAAGAGGTTAGGATAATCATGCTGCTTGATCAATTGAATAATATCGTTAAGTCAGCAAAATTGCCAATTATAAAACGAGTCGAGAATAAAGATTTGTGGGAGGAAACATTTCTACGATTACCATATAAGCCTGTAGCTTATTCAAATGCAAGTCTTGACTATCAGCTTGTATACCAGCAGGGTCATGGTGGGAGTTGGTTCGATCTATCTGTTATAATATTTTGGAATAATAAACCTGCTGCTCTATGGCCATTGAGCTTGTCAATGAACGACGGTGTGGCAAAATTGACATCTCAAGGGCTACCTGTTCTTCCTCCTGTGTTTGTCTCGAATTGCCCATTAATTTCTCGTAAGCGAATTATAAAATCATGTCTTGAACTTGCAAATTCAATTGTAATTGATTCTCAAATAAGTGAATGGAGGAGTGGGGAATCTTTTACTAACTCAATTGGTATGAGTGAGTGGCATATGCAGTCTATGGCGCATGGTGCGGTATGTAATTTAAATCATGAGTGTTATATAGATATTCAACTTGATATTTCTGAAATTAAAAAAAATTTTCGGAAAAGTTATAAATCACTTATAGTGTCCGGGCAAAATTTATGGTCTGTTGGGGTTTTTGATTCTGATGGAAATTATCAGGTATGGCAGGAATTTCGAGCACTGCACTGTAAAGTTGCTGGTCGAGTAACTCGATCAGTTGAAACATGGAACTTGCATCATCAAGAAATTAAGAGTAAGCGTGCTTTTCTGGTATGGTTGAGAAACAGTAAAGGTGAAATGGTTGGTGGCGGTTTTTTTAACGTCACAACTGATGAGGGTCTATACGCAGTTGCGGCTTATGATCGCACACTTTTTGATAAACCGTTAGGTCATCTTGTTCAATATCGAGCTATAACCGAACTCAAGAAGCTCGGAGTTAGATGGTATAAAATTGGAGCAAGGCCCTATATTCAGGATAGTACAAAGCCTACTGATAAGGAGATATCAATTGGAAAATTCAAACAGGGATTTGCAACACATATATTTCCGTATTATTGCTTGACACATAAAGCAGTATAACGACATGGGTCATGAGCTTAAAACGATGGCAGTTTACTATGGAATCATATTTCTTGTGGCCTAAACCTAGTTCGAATTTGAGCAGTTTTATTTTTGGTTCAAAAGTTTGTGCGTCAGATATAGAAGCGGAACTCGCAACATTATACCCTGACGCAGTGCCGGTTTTATTTTCAAGTGCTCGTTCGGGGTTGACTGCCATCTTGCAGATGTTGGATATTTTTAGGACGGATATCTGTTGGTGTCCACCTTATTCAAGTCATTGTGTTCTTGAATCGATAGCTCGGCATGCAACGCCATCCACCACAGAGATTGAGCATGCAAAGATCGCTTTGATATATCACCAGTGGGGGTTTGTACACCGCCATGATGGGTTACAGCCATGTACAACGGTTATTGAAGATGCTGTAGATACATTATTTGTGCCAGGTACAAACCCTTTTGCCTGTAAAGGGCGTTTTGTGCTTTGGTCGTTACCGAAGGTGATTGCAACCTTCTGGGGCGGCGTTGTTTTTTGTAGAAATGACGAGGATGCGCAAAGACTGCGAGGAATACGTGAAGATCGTCTTAAATTCCGGACCATTCAGGCGTTATTGCGCATCGCAGGAAATCATTCTGAGATGGCTGGTATTTATTGGCATGGTACTGAATCATTGAATGGAAGTTTGCCTGATTTTGCACTTCGCCAAATAAAAGCTCACTTGAATTCTATCCCTAAATTAGTTCAGTCTAAAATACGCTTGCTTAAGGGCCTTCAATCTGCTGTAAACATAATTTTTCCAGTGGATGCCGGTCGTCTGCCTTCAAACATACCTGTTCAAGTGGCAAATTGTTCTATAAAGTGGTGGGGCTCGGAGTCCACGTTCAGTGCTGGTTTGCGTTCAATGAACTTGACCTGTGATTATTCAAAAAATGGATGGGAAAGAGTTGCGCCGTTACCAGTTCATCAGGATATTTCTTCGTCATTGTTAAAATCAGTTTTTGGTACGCAATTTGAATAGGTATTCCTATGAGTAAAGTTTCTTTTGAAAATTACAAGCATCTTGCATCAATGCAGGATCGCAATAACACTGAAGTCTCTGGTCGGTATTCTTTTCAGTCTGAAGGTGAAAGAAGAATATTGTTTGATTTGTTGAGCAAGTTGGAACTGAAAGTTACCGATTCACTACTTGAAATCGGTTGTGGCCCAGGTAACCTGCTCGTGCCACTTTCAAGTTTTTGCAGAACGTCGACAGGCATTGACAATGAGGCATCGCTCTCTCGTTTAAAGCATCGGTTTGACTCGGAAACTAAGATACATTGTTTTTCCGGTGATTTTCTTGAGATGAGTTTACCTGAAACTTCTTTTGACAAGATTATCATTTATTCAGTATTACACTGTCTAAGTAATATTCATGAAGTACTGACATTTATAACTCGGGCTCTTTCTCTATTGAGCCCGGGAGGACGCATGCTGATAGGCGATTTGCCCAATACAACGAAAAAATCTCGTTTTTTAAGATCAACTGAGGGCAAAAAAATTTCAGCGCAATGGGAAGCACTCGTCAGAGAAGCTGAAACTTATGAGGACGTTGTGTTGAATATTGATACAGAGCTGATAACTTTTGATGATGCTGTTGTGCTTGACTTGATAGCATTTATTAGGAATAAAGGATTTGACTCTTTTTTGTTGCCCCAATCGATCAATTTGCCTTTTGGTGGATCAAGAGAAGATATTCTTGTTTTAGCTTCCTCTTAATGATACAAGTCTTTTTATTGTTGTGAATTTTATATGAACATCGCAATTATTCCCGCACGTGGGCAAAGCAAGCGTATACCAAAGAAAAATATCAAAAACTTTTTTGGTAAGCCGTTGATAGCTTGGTCTATAGAAGCAGCCCAGAGATCAGGGTTGTTTGATCACATCATTGTATCCACTGACTGCAAAGAAATCGCTGAAGTTGCAAAAAACTTAGGTGCTGAAGTCCCGTTTATGCGACCATCTGAGCTCTCAGATGATTATGTTGCCACCGGTCCAGTCATTAAACATGCATTACAATGGGGCATTGAACATCTTGGACAGATTGATTTTGTCTGCACTATATATGCTACTGCTCCATTTATTACATCAGCTGATCTTGTTCAAGGTTTATCGATGCTTGTAAAAAGTGGTCGCAAGATCTCCTTTACGGTTACAACGTATCCTTTTCCTATTCAAAGAGCTCTGAAAATAATGAAACATGGCGATGTCGTAATGTTTCAGAAGAGATATTACAAGACAAGATCCCAGGATTTAGAAGTTGCATATCATGATGCCGCGCAATTTTATTTTGCTACCCCAGATGCAGTATTGAATGATCTACCTGTATTTTCACATAAATCCTTGCCGCTTATTCTGCCCAGGCATAAAGTGCAGGATATTGATACCTTTGAGGATTTTAGTGTAGCTGAGTCCATGTATGCATATATACAGTCTCAAAAGAAGAGAGTATCTAAACTTTGTATTGGTACCGCCCAGTTTGGGATGCAATACGGAATTGCTAATCAAACCGGTCAGATTGATTCTCATGAAGCACAGAAAATATTGCAACTGGCCTCTGCAAATGGCATACACGTATTGGATACTGCAAGAGCTTATGGAGAAAGCGAAGCCACTCTGGGTAAAATTGGAGTTAAAGACTATAACGTGGTAACCAAATTGTTTGCACTGCCCGATGATTGTACAAATGTAGGTGAGTGGGTGAAAGAGCAGATTGCTGTATCTCTTTCTCTGCTTGGTGTTGCTAAGCTATATGGTCTGTTGCTGCATCGCCCGGAGCAGTTGTTAGGTTTGAATGGAAAAAAACTTTATCAAGCATTGCAATATTTGAAAGAATCTGGTGTAGTACAGAAAATCGGAGTATCAATCTATGCTCCTAGCCAATTGGATGAGCTGATTCATCAATATCAGTTCGATATCGTGCAAGCCCCTTTTAATATCATGGATCAACGCTTAAAAACCACTGGATGGTTGTATAAGCTTAAAGATCATGATTGTGAACTGCATGTACGTTCAGTTTTTTTGCAAGGCTTATTATTGATGCCATTCGATGCCATCCCATCTAAGTTTTTAAAATGGAGAAAGTTGTGGAAAAAGTGGTATAGTTGGCTATCGCAAGAGAATATATCACCAATCCGGGCTTGTATAAGTTTTTTGCTAACGTATCAAGAAATTGACAAATTTATTGTTGGAGTGGATAGTACTTCTCAATTACAGGAAATTATTATTGCATCCGGAAGTGATATAGTGCATAGTAAGCCTGATTTTCATGTTGAAGATGAAATGCTTCTCAACCCATCCTATTGGTCACAATTATGAATGTCATATCTGTCATTCAGGCGAGAATGAGTTCAGTCCGATTGCCAGGAAAGGTTTTAATGCAGTTGGTGGGTAAACCAGTGCTTGAGCATGTAGTAACTCGTATACAGGTATGTACAACAATATCCAAAGTTATCGTTGCCACATCAACTGATCCAACAGACAACATTATTCAGTCATGGTGTGAATCACAAGGTATAAGCTGTTATCGAGGCAGTCTTGATGATGTTCTCGACAGATACTATCAGGCCGCTAAAACTGATCACCCCGATGCTGTTGTGCGTATTACTGCCGATTGTCCTGCAATCGATCCGACAATTGTTGACGAAGTTGTTACCGGCTTTTTGGAGGGAGGGTATGATTATTATGGTCTCTCAGGCGAATTTCCCGATGGTCTTGATTGTACAGTTTTTAAGTTTGCCGCACTTGAGCGGGCTTGGCGCGAAGCCAGGTTAAAGTCAGAGAGAGAGCATGTTGGGCCCTATCTCGAAAAACATCCCGAACTTTTTAAGAATGGGGGGTTGAAAAAATTTACGGGACTATCACACCATCGCTGGACACTTGATGAACCCCGGGATTACGAATTTCTTCAGGCTGTTTTCGCCAGGCTGCAGAGGAGTGGTAGTCTATTTCTTGCTTCCGATGTGCTCTTCCTTTTGGAGCAAGAACCGGACCTCATGCTTATCAACAGCGATATCATTCGAAACGAGGGATATCTTCGGTCACTAAAAAATGATAATAAAACAATGTATACTCTTGAAGAACTTAAACAAAGTCAAGGTGTAGCACTGTATAAACGAGCAATAAACCTTATTCCTGGAGGCACGCAACTTCTCTCAAAGCGTCCAGAGATGTTTGCTCCAGAAGTATGGCCCTCCTATTATTCCAAAGCCAAAGGCTGCAGGGTATGGGACATGGATGGACGGGAGTTTATCGACATGTCCATCATGGCAGTAGGTGCCTGTATTCTTGGCTATGCAGATGATGAAGTTGATGATGCCGTTGTCAATGCTCTTCGCAACGGGGTCAACAGTTCTCTTAACTGTCCCGAAGAAGTCGAATTGGCCGAGGCGCTTATTGCTCTTCATCCATGGTTCGGTATGGTGCGCTATGCCAGAAGTGGGGGAGAGGCCATGGGAATGGCCATCAGAATTGCTAGAGCACATACCCATCGTGATCTTGTCATGTTCAGTGGCTATCATGGCTGGAACGATTGGTACCTGGCCGCAAATTTGGCAGACAGTGCCGGTCTCGATGGTCAACTCATGCCAGGTCTTCAACCGAACGGAGTCCCAAGGGGATTAGCCGGAACAGCAATGCCTTTTGATGCGAATAATATTGATTCACTGCGCGAAAAAATTAAAGGAAAGGAAAAGCAGATTGCCGCAATTCTAATAGAACCAGCCAGAGGCGAAGATGCTCCGGCCGGATACCTCAAAGCATTGAGTGAGCTGGCTGCAGAGATCGGTGCTGTTCTCATTTTTGATGAAATTACCAGTGGATTCCGGATGTGTGCCGGTGGCATCCACCGTAACTATGGTGTATATCCAGACATTGCGGTACTGGCAAAATCCATGGCCAACGGCTATGCAATGTCGGTGGTTATGGGTATTGAAAAGGTTATGCAGGCAGCACAATCCACCTTTATTTCCAGCACAAACTGGACCGAGCGCGTTGGCCCGACTGCAGCTCTGGCAACGGTAAAAAAGTATCAAAGATTAAGTGTTGAAAAGCATCTCATTGAAACGGGGAATAGGGTAAAGCAGATATGGAGAGATGCGGCTGAACTGCATAAATTAGAAATCAAGGTAACAGGATTACCATCACTTGCCGCGTTTTCCTTTAAGAGTACTAATGCAGTAGAATTGGAGACTCTTTTCACAATTGAAATGCTCAAATGGGGATTTTTAGGGTTTCGGCAATTTAAGCCATCTCTCGCACATCAAAGCGCAGACCTTGACAGTTATCAAAAAGCTATACACGATGTATTTGCTCTTTTAGCCGCCGATAAAACTGCAAGCCAGCTTCAAACACCAGTTCACCACTCCGGATTTCAACGATTAACAAAAGAATAATTTTATGTCAGAGGCCTTACAGAGTAAAGAATGGATAGGTCATAAAGGCGAAGTAGTAGCATCTCAGAATGAGTTTGATGTTATTGACTGCCAGATCTGCGGATTCAAGCATAGTCCGAAGCAGTCCTCAATGAAGTGTCAGCGTTTTCAAATGCAGCCATACCGATTATACTTCCAAGGCATCAAGTTCAGGATATCGATACTATAGAAGATTGGCAACGAGCTGAACTGATGTTTAAGGCATTGTACAGCATCTAATTAACCGATTGATACTAATCATACATCACTCTAAAGAATAACTTCAAATGAAACGTTCATCAGTTCCATTACCATGGGCAAAATTCAACAGCTTTGTCGGCAATCATAAGAACCAAGTACTGGTAGCGTATAGACCATGCCCTATCTGTGGGAGCCTCGAATGTAAAACCATACTTGTTTTTGACGATTTCCAGTTTTTTAGTGATTCAGTAGAGAATCCTAAACGAACAGAGATTAGAGAAGTACAATGTCAGAAATGTCATGCTGTTTATTTGAATCCCTGTTATACATCGACAGGCTTTGACATTTTATTTGCAGAGGCAGGGCAAAGTTATGGCTCAACACAAGGGCGTCCGAAAGAACAGCAGGGTTGGCTGGCTAAGAGAGGGTTACTCGACGAAGGTTCTGTATTTCTTGATGTTGGTTGTTATGATGGTCGTTTTTTAGACCGTTTGCCTAATAATATCCGTAAAATTGGGGTAGATATTGATGCGCCATCAATTACGCGTGGTCAAGAAAGGTGCGGTGATAATATTGAACTTATTCATGGTGCATTTGAAACTTTTCAGTCTCCCATTGAGCCAGATGTAATAAGTCTTTTTCATGTACTTGAGCATCTTGCAAATCCCTTTGAAGTTCTCAAACATATGAGATCAATATCGCATCATGAAACAAAGCTAGTCATAGAAGTACCCGTTCTTGAAAATGGGAAAACCAATGATATAAATGGTTTTTTGTCAGTCCAACATATGACCCATTTTAGTATGCATAGTCTTGGAAATCTCATGAAACGGGCCGGATGGGAGATTTTGGAAAGACAACAGATGCCGGACTATAATGGGCATCGCATTTTGGCCAAGCCAATAGCAACGTCTGATGATATTATAGGAGATGTAGCTGATCGAATAAAAGTATCTGAATATTTTGAACATTGGCATCAAAATCTTGCAGTGGTTGCACGAAAATTAGAATCTTGGCCTAAAACAACACGAATGGTAGTTTGGGGTGGAGGTATGCATAGTGAATTTCTCTATCAAGTAACACCACTGTTTCATCAAGACCATGAACGTGAGTATGTGATTGTTGATAGTGATCCTTTAAAACAAGGTAAAACTTGGCGTGGATTGCATATACATTCTCCTGAAATTCTTGGAGAAATTGATTGGAACGATTGTCTTCTAGTTATTTCAAGCTATGGGGGACAAGAGAGTATTGCTCAAGCAGCGGAGAAAATGCATGTGCCGACTACTGTTATTAAACTGTTATATGATTCTGTGCGAGTGTATTAATTAATCCGGTCAACAATAAGCTATTGTGCTATTATTTATAGTGTACAAATAAACTTGTAAATAAATTACTATGGATTTTATAAAAGTATCCAACCCTATAAATGTAATCAGTTTTCTTGAGTCAAACAGGAAAGTTATTCTTTTTGGTGCTTCTCTCTCTGGTACATATGCTCTCTCGGTGCTTAAATCAAAGGGAATAGAGGTGCTTTTTTTTTGTGATAACGATATATGCAAACATGGGAATTCCATTGATGGCGTCGTAATATGGTCACCTAAGAAATTACTGGAATATCCAGATATACCTGTTCTTGTTAGTAGTGACTATTATGCTGATATTTTTGTTCAATTAAAAGAAATTGGCGTTAAGAGTTTATTTTATTTTGGGTTCTGTTTTGATTTTAATAGGTGGTTTGGGCATTTTAACCCTCAGGGCCTAGATGATGCAATGGCTCGAATTGAATATGCTTTTCAGCTTTTTGATGATAATCAATCTCGTTCATTATATAATCATTTAGTTAAATTTCGTTATTCGTTAGGGTCTAATGGCGGAACCTCATCTCTATTTGAGGAGTATTTCCATCCATATGTACTGCCCCGGGTTGGTGATACCATTATTGATGGAGGGGCTTGGGAAGGTGATACTGCTTTGAAATTCAGTAGTGAGCTAAAAGGAAATTGTCATATTTATTCATTTGAGCCAGAAAACGAAACATTTAAAAGACTTACTCAGAATGTGATTTCAAATAATTTATCTTTGTCAGTATTTCAAGTAAACAGTGGATTATATTCTAACACTTCATTCTTAAAGTTTAATACTGACAAAGATAACACGATGCAGTATGAGATTGATGAATTTGGCACATGTGAAATATATGTTACAAGTATAGATGAATTTGCACAAATAAAAGAGTTGCAAATTGATTTAATTAAGATGGATATAGAAGGCAGTGAAATTCAGGCACTTAAAGGCGCTGCGAACACTATTTCAAAATCTCAACCCCGCCTGCAAATATGTTCTTATCATAAATTCGATGACTTGTGGGAGGTGCCAATTTTAATCAAAGAACTTTGTCCTGAGTATAAATTATATTTAGGTCATCATTCTCAACATTTATTTGAAACAATCGTTTACGCTTATGTTTAATCATATGTCTGAATATAAATATTATGATTTATGACTGAATTTGCAACGCTTATTAGGAGAGATGCCCTGGCATTACTATACCATGCCAACTCAGGTCATCCCGGAGGTTCTTTATCTTGCGCTGATTTTATTGCATATCTTTGGAAATACGAACTGCCTTATCAAACAATCGATTGGCAACAACTCCATAGAAACAGATTAGTGCTTTCTAAAGGGCATTCTGTTGCATCTATTTATGCGGCTGCAGGGAGAAGTGAGCTAATTGATCCTAAGTATGCCACAACTTTACGTCATCTCGGAAGCCCTTTGCAAGGTCATCCTCACGTACTTAATACACCGTGGGTTGAAACCAGTACAGGTTCTCTTGGTCAAGGTCTTTCTGTTGCAGTTGGAATGGCATTAGGGTTAAGGTATCAGAATATTGACTCTCGTGTATATGTTATTATTGGAGACGGCGAAATGCAGGAAGGTGAAGTCTGGGAGGCCGCTATGTGTGCTGCTCATTATAGGTTGGATAACCTTTGTGTAATTGTTGATTACAATAAGTTGCAAAGCGATGACCTCAATGAAAATGTTATGGGACTTGAGCCTATTGTTGATAAATGGAAGAGCTTTAATTGGATAGCTCAGGAAATAGATGGGCATAACAAGTACGAAATAGAAGCCGCTATTAATAAAGCAAAAGATTATAAAGGCCAACCCAGCATCATCATTGGTCATACATTGAAAGGAAAGGGAGTCTCTTTTATGGAGGGCGTTCCTTCGTGGCACGGTAGTGTTAAGATTACAAGTCAACAACTCGAACAAGCCTTGTTTGATTTAGGAGCAACTCCTCTTCAGATTCAAAGTTATTTAAACGGTACTTTTTGGTATTGAAGCTATGACACAAAACAATGATCCATCTTTAATTGCTTATTCAGGAGATTCTCTAAGGGAAGCTTTTGGCTTAGCCTTATCGCAGTTGGCTGAGCATTATCCTAATGTTGTTGTACTTGATGCTGATGTTGCAGGAGGGACTGGAGCGCATCATTTTTTAAAGGCGTATCCTGATAGATTCTTTCAGTTTGGGATTGCAGAACAAAATATGATAGCCGCCGCTGGCGGAATGGCAAGCACTGGACTAATTCCCGTTGTTACAGCGTTCGGTGTTTTTTGTTTGCGGGCCTATGAGCAGGTAAGGCTATCGGTAGCTTATTGTAAGCGAAATGTAAAAATTGTCGCAAGCCACCCTGGTCTTGATGTTGGCCCGGATGGAGGTTCTGCACAGACATTAGAGGATATTGCAGCCTTCAGAGCTATTCCGGGAATGACAGTAATTTCTCCAGCCGATTCCCTTGAAGTAGCTTTAGCAACGCGAGCGATACTTGATTTTGACGGTCCAGTTTATATGCGAACTGGCAGAAGTCCTTCGCGTTGTATACTACCTTTGGATTATACATTTAAGATTGGAAAAGGTCAAGTATTGCGTGACGGTTTTGATGTTTCAATTATAGCATGCGGGGTCGAAGTTGCCCGTTCTTTAGATGCCGCCGCCATTCTTGAAAAAAGAGGCGTATCTGCCCGAGTGGTCAATATGTCAACTATAAAACCTATTGATGTTGATCTGTTGGTGCAGTGTTCAAGGGATACTGGTGCTATCGTGACAGCTGAGGATCATAATGTTATCGGTGGATTAGGTGGCTCTGTAGCAGAAGTTATTGTACAGCATGCACCTTGTCCTATTGAGTTTATAGGGGTTCGAGATACATTTGGTGAATCTGGTGAGCCGGAGGAATTAGCTGAAAAATACCAATTAACTGGGCAATATATTGCAGATGCGGCCTATAAGGCAATTGCTCGTAAGAATAAATTTTAAAAATGATGCACGATCAACGTATTGCTTTGGTTACTGGTTCAAGTCGCGGAATAGGTAAAAGTATTGCTGTAACGTTAGCCTCTTTAGGTTATCCTGTTGTCATAACCTACTGTACAAATCGAGTTAAGGCAGAAGAAACTGCAAGCCTGATTATAGGAAACGGCGGTAAGGCTTTAGTTGTTCAAATGGTTGTCGAAGATAGAAGTAGTGTCAATGCCGCATTGCAAAATGTCAGATTAAAATGGGGTAAAGTTGCAGTTCTGGTGAACAACGCTGCTATTGCGCAAGAGAAGCCTTTTGAGACCATCACGGATGCTGATTGGGATAACATGTTAAATATTAACCTTCGAGGTTCTTTTGTATGTGCCCAGGAAGTGTTGCCTGATATGCTGAAGCTTGGTTGGGGGCGGATCATAAATATTACATCAATTGGTGGGCAATGGGGTGGCGTGAACCAGATTCATTATGCGGTCTCTAAAGCGGGATTAATAGGATTGACGCGTTCTTTAGCAAAAGTTTATTCAAGCAAAGGAATTACAACTAATGCTGTTGCTCCTGGCTTAGTGGATACGGAAATGTCAGCTCAAGAAATAAATACAGATGCAGGAAAAGAAAAAGTAAAAAATATTCCCATTGGAAGAATTGGGCATCTTTCAGAAGTTTCTTCAGCTGTAGCATACCTTGTTAGCGAAGATGCTGCATATATCACAGGTCAAACAATCAACGTTAACGGAGGGATGTATTTTGGCTAAAACCCTGATGATTGTCGGGGCAGGGGTGGAGCAGGTTCCTGCCTATGAGGCGGCCAAAAAACGTGGTCTGATTATCGTAGGTACTGATATGGATTCCTACGCTCCGGGGTTTGATTTAGCCGACTATAAAATTCTTGTTTCTACCCGTGATGCTGATGCGACTGAAAAGGCTGCCTTAAAGTTTCATCAGGAACACCCAGTGCATGGAGTAATGACGATAGCCAACGATGTGCCGTTTACTGTAGCTCGTGTTGCCCATTCTTTAGCTCTACCTTCGATTTCCTTGGAGGCCGCAACATGTGTTACGGATAAACTGTTGATGAAAGAGAGATTTGTCGCAGAGGGTGTGCCTTGTCCATGGTTTGCAAGGGTCGATACCGCAACACAGTTACGCGATTACCTTAATGATGACTGTAAGCAGGATTTTGTATTGAAGCCGGTTGATGGAAGGGGTGCCAGAGGGGTATTACTCATTAATAGCGAGGTCGATTCGGAATGGGCTTTTGGAGAATCAAAGAGTTGGGGGGATTCCGGGCGGTTGATTCTCGAAAAGTTTATTCCGGGAATGCAGCTCTCCACAGAATCTTTTATTCTTGATGGAAAATGTTTTACTCCCGCTATTGCTGAACGAAACTATGCCCGTCTTGAGCAGTTCAGGCCAAATATTATTGAAGATGGAGGTACAATCCCTGCTCCTCTCGACGCAAAAACCAGGGAGTTGATAGATGACGTTATCCTTCGGGGGGCAGCTGCAATAGGTATTACTGCTGGCATTGTTAAAGGGGATATTGTTATAGATCATGCGGGTCAACCGCTGATTATTGAACTTGCTGCTCGACTTTCAGGTGGATGGTTTGCGACACATCAGATACCTTCGGCTACTGGAGTCAGTTTAGTAGATGCAGTTATCTCATATTCTTTGGGAGAAACTGTTTTTTCTTCCAAATTGATTCCACAATTTCATCGAGCTACGGCGATTCGTTATTGGTTTCCCCCTGATGGGATAATTAGTAGTATAGAAGGAGAAGAGAAATTGAGGCAGATCCCAAGCTTGCTTTCTTATGGTTTTTTCCGCAAACAGGGTGAGCTACAGCCCAAGATTCGCATGCATTCTGATAGATTTGGATATGTGATTGTCTCTGGGGATAATCGAGATGAGGTTCTGATTCAGGTAGATCAGGCACTTAAATGTATTTATGTGAAGGTTGAGGAATGATTGAATTTGTCGCTGAAGTATCCAGCAACCATGATCGTAATTTGTCAAGATCGATCGATTTTATTGATGCTGCGGCTAATGCTGGATGCTCTGCAGTAAAATTTCAACTGTTCAAGATTGATCAGCTTTTTTCAAGAGAAATTTTAGACCGTTCGGAGAGGCATCGTAATCGTAAGCAATGGGAATTGCCGCTGGAATTTGTTCCACAACTTGCTCAACGTTGTCGTGAGGTAGGTATTGATTTTTCCTGTACCCCGTTCTATCTTGATGCTGTTAGTGAGCTTGAACAGTATGTAACTTTTTATAAAATTGCATCCTACGAATTGCTTTGGGACGTCTTGCTTACTGCATGTGCACGAACAGGCAAACCGGTGATTCTTTCGACCGGAATGGCAACAATGGACGAAATCAAACATGCGGTTGATGTGCTTCGAGAGAATGGTTGTTTTTCGCCTACCTTGCTGCATTGTACATCAGCATATCCAACTCCATACCAAGAGGCGAACCTTGCTGCCATAGAGACCATCCGACATGCAACCGGCTGTGAAGTAGGTTGGTCTGATCATACGGTGGAGCCAGCAGTTATTTATCGGGCGATTCATCGTTGGGGTGCACAGGTAATTGAATTTCATCTTGATCTTGATGGTAAGGGAGAAGAATTTGGAGCGGGCCATTGTTGGCTGCCTCATCAAATTGGTGAAGTTATTCGAGAGGTAAATAAAGGGTTAGAAGCTGATGGCAATGGTATCAAGGAACCTGTTTCCTCTGAACTTCCAGACCGTTTGTGGCGCGCAGATCCTTCTGATGGACTGCGCCCTATGAAAGAGATTCGTGCTCAGTGGGCACTGCAGAGTCAGGGTGATCTTGCATGAATGTTCTGATTGTCTGTCATGCTGGTTCATCTCTGGGACTTGGACATTTGACGCGCTCACTTGTTATTGCTAAAGCTTTTCGTGAGCATCTTGGCGCTGAAGTCCACCTGTTGATACAGGGGGAAACGATTCAACGTACCGATTTAAGCGAGTATGATCATATGTTTATAGGGCTTGGGAACAATTTGCTTGAATCAGTTTCGGAGTTTGCTCAGGTTACTGCCGCCAAGGTAGTTGTATTTGATTTGCATCCACGTTTGGTTCCCGCTGATATTGATAGACTTTTGATAGAGTTGAGGAAGGGTCATTGCAAAATCATTAGTGTGGATGGCTTTATTACACATCAAGGTAATTTAGATTTAGTTTTTATACCCTCATTTGGTTTTTCGCCCCCAGAAGGGTTTTGTTGTGCAGTACCCGTTTTGTATGGGTGGGACTGTTTTCTGCTGAATGTAATATCTCCTTTTTCTGAATGGATGTATGGCAAGAAAGTTCTTGTTTTGACCGGGGGGACTGATGCCACTGGTTTGGGAAAGTCATTGCCAATGTTGTTGAATGAAGCTCTGTTAGTTGACACTGAACTGCATTGGGTAACGGGGCCTTATTCCGAACAACCGGTGTTTCCAGTTTCTCCAAAGTTTTCGATAATGAATCATCAAGCGCCATCTCGTTTGGACGATCTTATGGTAAGTTCAAATTATGCCATTACCGTTTATGGCGTAAGTTTTTTTGAGTTGCTCTATTATGGTGTGCCGACGGTTGTGTTTTCTCCATACGGGAATAAAGACGATGCGGAACTCGCAGTAATTGCCGCAGAAGGGGTTGCCTTGGTAGCCAGGGATGAAATCGATGCAGTGGATAAGCTAAAGAAATTAATGTATAACGATCTGTTGGCAGCTTCTTTTTCACAGTGCGCTCGAAAGAAGTTATCAGTACAGGGTGATCATAAATTTGTGCAGGCAGTTTTTGCTATGATGGATTAGGTATGGCGCAGGGTTATCTGATTTTTCACCTCAATTTGGCATTCTCTTCGATAAAGACAGAGTCTCGTCCGGAAGTAATCAGCAAGTGCTACTGGCCATTGCTTGAACTTGCAAAAAAAACAGGTATCCCCATAGGAATTGAGTTGACTGGATGGACCCTTCAGCAAATTGCTTTACTTGATCAATCGTGGGTTGTGCGGTTTCGACGGATGCTTGCTGCTCATCAATGCGAACTGATCGGTAGCGGATGGTCTCAGATTATTGGGCCACTGGTTCCTTATGAAGTGAATCACTGGAATCAGAAGCTTGGACTTGATGCTTATCGGCAGTTGGTGGGGGTAACTCCTCGGATTGCGCTCGTTAACGAGATGGCCTTTTCGTCCGGTATGGTTGATATCTATGTGGAAGCTGGTTACAAAGGAATCATTATGGACAGGGATAATGTTCGCCTTGCCTTAGGGTTGGATAACGCACCACTTTCAGCAACTCCAACCCATGCCTTGGGATGCAGGGAAAAGTTTTTGCCAGTACTATGGTCCGATTCAATCTTGTTTCAGCGTTTGCAACGGGTTGTTCATGGTGATATTCCAGTATCTGAGTATATGGAGTATGTGCAAAGACGCGTAACCAAGGACCAGGCGTTGTTGCCTATTTATTGTAATGATGCTGAAATTTTTGATTACCGTCCAGGTCGATTTACCGTTGAATCAAAACTTCATCAAGAAGGTGAGTGGGAACGGTTTCAGCGTATATGTAACAGGCTGAAGGTAGAGAAGATCGGACTTGAATGGTTAAGTCCTTCACGGGCGTTGAATATTAATACAGTTACTTCAAGTCCAAATATTGCTCGTTTAACTTCTGCAAGCCATCCAGTCCCTGTGAAAAAACAGGCAAAATACAACATCACCCGTTGGGCTGTTACGGGCAGAGACGATTTATGGTTGAATACTGTATGTCATCAGATACACCACTCTTTAATGCATAAAGGCTATTCTTCTGATGAAAATTGGAGGGAACTCTGCGAACTATGGTCGAGTGATCTGCGCACGCACATTACTGCCGATCGATGGAAAGAAGCTCTTGATCGTGTTATTAATATACAGGCAGGTCAAAATTTTAATGAGCAGTTTCCTTCTGCAAAAATCGTCAATAAAGATATATGGGAGGAAAATGTTCAGATTGCGCAGGATGATGAAGGGATATTGTGGTCAATAAAGACTCCTAAAGTCCATCTTGTTGTAAATGCACGGCGAGGCCTTGCCATTAAATCTCTGTCATTCATTTCGCATAACTTTGAACCTCTTATTGGTACCTTACCGCAAGGATATTTTAATAATATTGCTCTTGGAGCGGACTTTTATTCAGGTGGAGTTATCATTGAGGTTCCTGGAGAGCAAAGTCGCGTTACCGATCTTGAATGGGTGGTGCCAAAAATTATGCATAAAGATAATGAATTGTGGATTAGCGCAACAGTACGTCTTATTCATGGAATACTGGAGAAAACTATTGCTATTAATGTTAAAAGCGAGAAGGTAAGGTTAACATATAATTTTGAGCAGTTTGAACGCCCTCTCGGAATTGTTCGTGTTGGCATTATTACTTTTCTACCAGAATATTTTTTATCACCAATTAGAGTGAGT
>CAIPYV010000122.1 GCA_903869365.1 uncultured Chlorobiaceae bacterium | reverse complement strand
TTGACCTCTCCAAGAACGTTGATGTTCATGAGAATGTTGCCGCTGTCGTCAGTAAAATATGAGTCTTCATCCAGCGGATATTCAGGACCTCCCAGTGGATTATAGAATGAACGTCCAGAGTTTGATTGTACTGAGTTCGACTGCTGACTTGATTCAGCACATGCATACTGACTCATACAGGGCAACACACATTGCAGTATAAGGGCGATTGCCGTAAGGTGTTTTAAAAAGCGCATAATTTACCCTTTATTTGAAATATGTCACATTCAGCGACTCTGACGTTACATTTCTTTCCTTTGGCGGTTCTGAGTGCCATTGATAAAATTACAGTTTTTATATGGGGGCATACAAAAATTATACTATCCCAGAGCTTTTATTGTATGAAATCGTATGTATTAATCAGCAAATGCATAAGATAATATACAATAGTTCATGCAAAATTTGAAATTTTAATCATTACCGCTCTATTTTATACAGAGTGTATCTATAGCGTAACTCCCCTTCCCGTTTAAGGGAAGGGTTTTGAGCGCTGGGTGCTGAGTGTTAGTAGAGTTTCAGGCCGAAGAGGGCTGTGGAGTGTTTGGCGATGTCGGAGAGGGGCTGGAAGAAGAGGCCGAAGTAGATGGTGAGGGCCATGAGAAGGGCCATGATGATGTTGGCTGTGAGGCCCGGGTTCATGTTTTTCTGTTCGGACTGCGGGGATTCTCTCAGGTACATGTTGAGGGGAATGAGCATGTAGTAGTAGAGGGAGATGACGCTGGTCATGATGCCGATGAGGGCGAGCCAGAGGTAGAGTGAGCCTTTGGCGAGCAGTGCGGAGAAGATCATGAGTTTGCCGATGAAACCGAGGGTCGGGGGCAGGCCGACGAGGGAGATGAGAAAAACGGTTAGAGCTGCGCCAGCGAGGGGCATCTGTTTGCCGAGGCCGCGGTAGTCTTCGAGGTTTTCACTGCCGGTTTTGTTGGCGATGAGAATGACAACGTAGAAGGCTCCGAAGTTCATGAGGAAGTAGGAGAGCAGGTAGAAGAGGGTCGCCTGGGTACCGAATGCATCCATCACGATGATGCCGAGCAGAATATAGCCGGCATGGGCTATGGAGGAGTAGGCAAGGAGACGTTTGACGTTCTTCTGCCAGAGCGCCACGACGTTACCGTAGATCATGGAGGCAACGGAGATAATGATCAGGAGCGAAACCCAGTTGATGCCGAGGATATCCTCATACACAGGGCCGCCATGCGGAACAGCTATGTAGAAAAAGCGCATGAGGAGAGCGAAGCCTGCAGCTTTTGAGGCTACAGAGAGATAGGCAGTGATCGGCGTCGGTGCACCTTCGTAGACATCCGGAGCCCAGAAGTGAAATGGCACAGCGCCTATTTTGTAGCCGAAACCGGCAAGGACAAGCAGCGTTGCAAGAACCATCAGCACAGGGTCGTAGCCGTGACGGGAGAGTTCAGAGCTGATGTTGATAAGGTTGGTCTGGGCGGTAAGACCGTAAATCAGCGAAAATCCGTAAACCATGAGACCTGAGGAGACCGCACCATAGACAAGGTATTTCAGCGCTGCTTCTGAAGAACGGGGGTTGCGTTTGAAGTAGCCGGTCAGGATGAAGGCTGAGAAGCTTACCAGCTCCATCGAGAGGAAGATCATCATCAGATCGGCTGAAGAAGCCATCATGATCATACCGATAACCATGGCGATGATGAGGGCGTAGTATTCACCCATACTTTTCACCTCAGTCTCAAACTGCTCGTCAGCCATGGTGATGACAACGGCGAGCATGCCGGAGAGGACAAAAAAGTATTTAAAGAAGAGGGCGAATTCATCAAGGACATACATCCCGAAGAAGAGCTCCCCTGCCGGCAGAAAGTGCTGCTGGTAGATGAAGAAGATGCTGCCCGCAAGCCCCAGGAGGGTTGTTATGGAGAGCAGATTATTTTTTTTGCCTTTTGCAACAAGATCGATGACGATCAAGAGCATAAACAGCACAGACAGATAGATTTCAGGGACAAAAGATCCAAGGTTTGCGGTTAACGTCGCAATGATACTTTGAATTTCAGCACCTGATGGCAGCTCGAACATAATTCTCTACGGTTTATTCTTTTACCTCATTCAACCCTAATAATAATGATACCTCTATCTCAACACAACGGGTGAGAGCACTTCAACAAGCTTGTTCACACTTGACGTTATCATCCCAAGCACCGGCATCGGATAGATACCGAGGAAAATAGTGATCACAACGAGCGGCACCAGCATGGTGAGTTCGCGTGCATCAAGATCAATTTTACCCTTCCAGTCGTGGAAATGGATGTGTTCGTGACCGTCTGATCCGATTTCAAGATCGTAGGCTGCATCGGGTTTGCGCTTTCCAAGGAACATGCGCTGCAGCGACCAGAGTAAATAGGCTGCACCGAAGACAATGCCGAGGACTGAAACCATGGCGATGTAACGGGTGGTTACAGAGCTGAAAGCACCGACAAAGACGAAAGCCTCCGAGATAAAGCCACTCAACCCAGGAAGTCCAAGAGAGGCAAACCATGCAACGGTGACAATAGCAGCATAGACCGGCATATAGGAGGCGAGACCACCGAATTTGTCGATCTGACGGGTATGGGCACGGTCGTAGACGACACCGACAAGAAGGAAGAGCATGGCAGTGATGGTGCCGTGGTTGAACATCTGGTAGAGCGCTCCGACCATTCCCTCGCTGTTGCCAGCGGCAAGACCGAGAAGAACATAGCCCATGTGACTGATGGAGGAGTAGGCCACCATCTTTTTCAGATCCTGCTGTGCAAGGGCACAGAATGCACCATAGATGATATTGATGGCGCCAAAAATACCGATGACGTACATGGATGCGTGAAAGACTTCAGGGAAGAGCGGAAAGTTGATACGCATCATGCCATAGGTACCGAGCTTCAGCAGCACGCCGGCAAGAATAACCGAGATCGGGGTCGGGGCTTCGACGTGAGCATCGGGCAACCAGGTATGGAACGGGAACATAGGTACCTTGATGGCAAAACCGACAAAGAGCACGGCAAAGGCGATGTAACGCCACATCGCATTATCAGGGCCGAGAATGGCACTCTTGATATAGTTGGCCTGGTTCGCCATGGCCACAAGACTGAAGGTGTGGTTGCCGGTAACAGGGTCAATGACACTGAAGTAGAGACCGATCATGACCAGCAGCATGAAAACAGAGCCAAACAGGGTGTAGAGGAAGAACTTGATGGCGGCATATTCGCGGTTCGGACCACCCCAGATACCGATAAGGAAGTACATCGGCAGCAGCATGAGTTCCCAGAAGACGTAGAAGAGGAAGAAGTCAAGCGCTACAAAACATCCCATCATGGCGGAAGCGAGCAGGTTGTAGAGAATAAAGTATCCCTTCACCTGTTTCTGAATGGTCCAGCTTGAGAGCACGCCGATGGCTGAAACAAGAGCGGTCAGAATGATCATGGTTACCGATATTCCATCAATACCGAGGAAGTACTCGATGTTGAGTGAACCGAATCCGCCAAGTTTGAGGCTGATCCAGGGCAGCTTTTCAACAAACTGGAACGAACCGAGCGGACTCCCTCCGGGCCCTGCCGTTATTCCGGGCAGTGAAGGATCATAGGCTCTCCAGATCAGAACTGCCAGCACTCCCTGGGCAAGAGCCGCAAGCAATGAAACAATTCTGATTATCTGCTTTTGCGATGAAGGCACGGCAAGAATAATCAGACCGGCAATAATAGGCAGAAAAACAATTAAACTCAGCATGTTCCGTATCTGTAAGTTTTCAGATTAAAAGTAAATCCCTCTTAATAGATCAGTCGTGTAAAATAAAAGACAAAATAACCGAAGACAACAGCAAGCAGCATGACAATGTATGTCTGAACCTTGCCGGTCTGCAGTTTGCGTAAAACAGCGCCCGTGGTGTTGACGGAGAATGCCGTAAAGTTCACCAGGCCGTCGACAACATATTTATCAAAGCTGTTGTTGGCAAATGCGACGTTTTTAACAACGAGAGCAACGCCGTTGACAATGCCGTCAATAATATTGGTATCGAACCAGGAGAGTATTTTCGACAGGAGGACGGAACCCCTGATAAATGTTGCCTCATAGATTTCGTCCCAGTACCATTTATTGAGTGAAAAGAGGTAGAGAGGCCTGATGGCTTCGGCAGTTTTGTCGGGGTCGATGATTTTAAAGACAAAAACGATACCGGCCAAGGAGATTCCAAGCACTACCATGATGCTTGAAATGTAGATTGCCGGGAAGTGCGCGAGATGCGCTTCGTGGGCGATTTCTGCCTGACGAGGATCGGCTGGTGAATGTGCTGAGTGCTCGGTTTGGAGTGCCGAGTGCTGAGTAGAAAGTGCTGAGTGTTCGATACTTTCTACTTTATACTTTGCTACTACAGTTTCCGGGGTTTTGATCATCTTCATAAACCATCCTTGTGCTCCGTCGAGGGGGTTCGGGGAGTAGACGAAGAAGACTGAGAGGGCTGCGAGAATGACGAGCGGGGCTCGCATGTTCCAGGAGACTTCGTGTACTTCGTGGGCTGTATGGTGACCATCTTCTGCGCCGTGGGCATGATGTGCGCTATGGTGGTCGTCCGCGGGTTTGAGATGGGTGCGGCTTTCTCCGAAGAAGACCAGCCAGATCTGGCGGCCCATATAGAAGGCGGTGAGCATGGCGGAGAAGAAGCCGAGAACCGGGATAAGGTAGTAGATACCGCCGCCTTCAGCGTTGGCAAAGCCTATGGCTCCGGCAAGAATGGCATCTTTGCTCATGAAGCCGCTGGTCAGCGGGAGACCGGCAAGGGCCAAGGTTGCAAGGGTGAAGGTTGCAAAGGTCCATGGCATGTGCTTGCGGAGACCACCCATCCAGCGCATGTCCTGTTCGTGGTGCATGGCGTGAATGATTGCGCCGGATCCGAGGAAAAGACAGGCTTTGAAAAATGCGTGCGTCACGAGGTGGAAGAGCGCGGCGGAGTAGGCTCCGACACCAAGACCGAGCACCATGTAGCCGAGCTGGGAAACGGTCGAGTAGGCCAGAACACGTTTGATATCGTTCTGCGTAATGGCTATAGTGGCTGCCATGAACGCGGTGAAGGCGCCGATAAAGGCTATGACGTGCAGCGCGTCTGGAGTCAAAAGGACAAAGATACGAGCAACAAAGTAGACACCTGCGGCAACCATGGTGGCTGCATGGATAAGGGCGGAAACGGGTGTCGGGCCTTCCATGGCGTCCGGAAGCCAGACATGGAGAGGAAACTGCGCTGATTTTCCAACGCACCCCATGAAGAGGAGAAGACCTGCGGCTGTGAGCCACGCGTTGGACATGGCGAACTTCCCTGCTGCGAGGTTGGCATAGATCTCGGAGAAGCTGAAGGTGTGGAACTGAGAGTAGAGAATCAGGATGCCAAGCCACATGCCGATGTCGCCGACGCGATTGGCAAGGAAGGCCTTTTTCTGTGCATCGGCGGCACTCTCCTTTTCAAAGAAGAAACCGATAAGCAGGTATGAGGAGAGGCCGACCAATTCCCAGAAGATATAGATTGAGAAGAGGTTGTCGGAGAGCACAATACCGAGCATGGAGAAGGTGAAGATGCCGAGAAAGGCAAAATAGCGTCCGTAATTCTTGTCTCCGGCCATATATCCGGTAGAGTAGAGATGAACAAGCAGGCTGATCAGGGTCACCATCGCCAGCATAATGGCGGTGAGATTGTCGATGACAATGCCCATCCTGATCTGCAGAGGACCGATGCCGGGCACTTTGCCGAGATCAATCCAGGTAAAATCCCAGGCGACCCTGAATGCCGGATCGTAGGTCTGCACGATAACCGACCAGAAGATATAGGCCGACAAGGCAAATGCTGTACCAAGTATTCCCACTCCTACAAAATCACCCCTGCGCGGAAGCCGGCGATTAAAAAAGATAAGAATGACAAACGAGAGCAGCGGCAGCAGCAGTACGACTATTGATAACTGAATTAAACTGTGCATCTTCCTGGTAATGGTTACACGAAATAAATTTAAAAACTCAAATCCTTTTCAGGCTCTCTACTCTTTCATGGTGTCGACACTGGAGACATCGACGCTCTTGAATATTTTGAAAATATTGATGACGATGGCAAGGGCGATGGCCGCTTCGGCTGCAGCGATAACAATAACAAAGAGAGAGAACATCACCCCGCCCATTCCTCCGTTATACTTTGAAAAAGCAAGGAAGTTGATGTTGGCCGCATTCAGAATAAGTTCAACACCCATCAGGATAACGATTGCATTTTTGCGGGTCATGACGGCAAAGAGGCCGAAACCGAGCAGAAAGGCCGATATGGTGAGGTAGTGGTTGAGCCCTATGGGTAGAAGATGTTCCATTGTTGTACTTATGATTTGTTATTGTCATGGTCGAGCCTGTCGAATCGCGCGAGAAATGCTGCTCCGATCAGCGCTGCAAGCAGCAGGATGGAGACCATTTCGAACGGAAGCACATAGTGCGACATGGTTTCGTAGCCGATTCGCTCGACAATGCTGCCATGCAGTTGTTTTTCGGTCTGCATCCAGGTGTGTGTGGTATAAAAGGTATAGAGCAGTGCGCCGATAATGCCGGCAAGAATGAGTGTGCCGGGAACGATATGCAGCACATCGCTTTTCAACTCGGTATTCATGATGCCTTTGGTGAACATGACGCCGAAAAGAAGCAGCACGAGGATACCGCCGACATAGACCACAACCTGGGTGACTGCTATGAAGTCAGCGCTCAGAAAGACGTAGAGTGCGGCTACACCGAAAAAGGTAAAGAGCAGCGAAAAGGCGGAATAAATAACATTGCGCGAAAAGACGACGAAGGCGGCCGAAAAAACGGTAATAGCCGCAAAGAGATAGAAAATTATGGTATAGGTCAGGTCATTCATAATCATAGTGGTTCGGGGTTATTCTCCGTCCTTTTTTGCTGCCTGAACGGCTTCCGCGGCCTTTCTCTCCTTCTCCGCCTGTGCTTTTGCCTGAATGTCGGCCAGTTTGCTGCGCTTGGCCTGGGCTTCGAGGCGGGTGAGGTTTCCGAAATGGTAGAGCATGTTGCTGCGATCGAACTCGGAAAAGTCGCTGACGGGCGTATGCACAAGACACTCCGTCGGGCAGACGGTGGTACACATCCCGCAGGTCATACATTTTGCCACATCAATATCAAATACCGGAACCCAGAACTTTTTCTGCTGGCCATCGGAGGTTTTTCCGCAGAGAGCCAGATCATCGGGTGCAACCTTGATGGTCTCGATCATGATGCAGGAGATGGGACATGCTCTTTCACACTGTCCGCAGCCGATGCAATCCTCGATATCGTTGTAGAGGCGATAACGTCCGTTTTTCGGGGTAGGAATAACCTCCCGTGGATACTGCAGGGTCACAAGACCATCAACCTGACGGAAATAGTCGACTTCATCAATACCGGCATCGCCCTTGCGATGGAGAGCATTGAAAAAATGCTTCAGGGTGATTCCCATGCCGGTCGCAATGGTGACTGCTCCGGTTTTTATATTCCTGAAATACTCACTCATAATCTATAGGTCATGACTTTCCTCGAATTGACTGTTGAACTCTCTTAAGGGACATAGATCACCCAGATGGCCGTCAGCACAAAGCTGATAAAGGCAAAAGGGGTAAGAACTTTCCAGCAGAGGTACATCAGCTGGTCGACCCTTAAACGGGGTAGCGTCCAGCGCAGCCACATCTGCACAAAAATAAAGAAGAAGCCTTTCATGATAATCCAGAAAACGCCCCAGACCGGTCCGTTTGTCCAGGCATTGAGGGCAAAGGAGCCGATATCGGGAAGCGGCGAATTCCACCCTCCGAGAAAGACGATGGAGATAATGGCGGATACCATGAACATGCTGCCGTATTCAGCCAGGAAGATAACGGCGAACTTCATGCCTGTGTACTCGGTGAAATAGCCTGCCACCAGTTCTGATTCAGCCTCTGGAATATCGAACGGGGCACGGTTCACTTCTGCAAGAGAGGCTATGAAGTAGATGAGAAAAGGGAGCCAGGCGATGGGTGACTGAAAGAGATAGAAGTGTGCGAATCCGTAGGAACCGGACTGAAGCATCGTGATTTTCTGCATGTCGAGGGTTCCGGCCATCATGGCGCCGCAAAGCAGGGCGATGGCTGCCGGAATTTCATAACTGACGATCTGGGCAACACTGCGGACAGCTCCGTAGAGTGACCACTTGTTGTTTGAACCCCAGCCGGCGGCAAGAATACCGACAACTTCAATGGCGACAATGCCGATGGCAAAAAAGAGACCGACATTGAGACTTGCTCCTATAAAAGAGGAACTGAACGGAAGTACGGCATAGGCAAGAAAGGAGCCGACAAAAAGGACGCCGGGGCCGATAACAAAGAGAAACTTGTCTGCTGAGGTCGGAACGATATCCTCTTTCTGGAGCAGCTTGAGAATATCGGCAATGGTCTGGAGGATACCCCATGTTCCAACTTCCATAGGTCCGAGACGATCCTGCATGAAGGCTGAAATTTTGCGTTCACCGTAGACTCCGTAGGTGAGCGAGTAGAGCGCTATAAAGACAAGGGGGATGGCGGCCAGGATAACCAGACCGAGAGGCAAACCCATTGGATTGAATCCGACCAGTGCTTCGGACCATGCATTGAGGCTGTTACCCATAAGTAAAGGCATGCTGATGTGCGGCAAAGATGTTAAAATCATCGGTCAACCTCCCCAAGAACGATATCAATGCTGCCGATAATGGCGACAAGATCGGGGATCAACTGACCTTTTGAAAGGTCTTTCATCGCTGAAAGATTGACGAAACAGGAGGAGCGTGCCTTGCAGCGCAGTGGTTTGGTCGATTTTCCGTCACTCTGAATATAAAAACCAAGCTCGCCACGAGGGTTTTCGGCCCGACCATAGACCTCTCCGGCTTTCGGACGGACGCGCTTGGGTACCGCTGATCTCGGGTTGAAGCCTTCGGAGGAGGGCATTTTGTCGATACACTGCTCGATAATCTTGAGGCTCTCTTCCATTTCAAGGGCACGGACAAGGTGGCGTGAGAGGCAGTCGCCAATATCTGATGCCTTGCCGTCTGGGACCGGTACGGCAAAATCAAGCTCCGGATAGACGGAATAGGGGTCGTTGCGTCTTAAATCCCACTTGACACCGGAACCGCGAAGCATCGGGCCGGACCAGCCATAGTTGATGGCCACATCAGCCGGCATGATGCCGATTCCCCTCGTCCGTTTAACAAAGATCTCGTTTTCGGTCAGCAGTTTGTAGAGTTCAACGGCTTTGGGTCTGAAATAGTCGACAAACTCCTTGACTCGCTTGTTGAAATCAGCGGGAACGTCATAGGCAAGACCGCCGACCCATATATAGTTATAGAGCATTCGTGCGCCGGAAGCCCATTCAAGAAGGCTGAGAATGATTTCACGGTCGCGGAAGCAGAAGAGAAAGGGGGTAAAGGCACCGAGATCGATTCCATAGGTGCCAATGGCGACAAGGTGTGAAGCTATCCGGTTCAGCTCGGCTGTAATAACCCGGATGAATTCGACACGGCGGGGAATTTCGATATCAAGAAGCTTTTCGACGGCTATGGCGTAGGCAAATTCACTGTTCATACCGGCCAGATAGTCGAGACGGTCGGTGTAGGGCACAATTGCCGGATAATCGACATTTTCACAGCACTTTTCAAAACAGCGGTGGAGGTAACCGAGATAGGGCTCCGCGTGGGTAACAACCTCACCGTCGGTAAGACACTCCAGCTTAAGAACGCCGTGGGTCGATGGGTGCTGAGGGCCCATGGCGAGTACCATCTGCTCGGTAACAAGGTCCTTTTCAAGGACAACGACGTTGTTGCCTTTTCGGGTAACCCTTACTGAACCCATTCCAGCTCTCTCTAATTCCTGCATACGTGTGCTGCTTTTACTATTGATAACACTGTTAGTAGGGTACCTTGATTCCGTGATAGCTCTCCTGTACCTTATAGTCCTTAAGAAGGGGGTAGCCTTCCCAGTCGTCGGGACAGAGTATCCTTCTCATATCAGGATGGTCGGTAAAGAGCATGCCGAACATATCATAGGCTTCCCTTTCATGCCAATTTGCCGTGTGCCAGACTTCGGCAACGCTTGGGATTGATCCGCCATGGCGGGCGCATTTGACCTTGACCGCGAGCTTATGATTCCGTTGACCGAGAGATTCGATATTACAGACAATACCGACCTTCTCTTCGGCTTGATAGTCAACACCGGAAAGGCAGGCCATATAGTTAAACTGAAGCTTGGGATGATCGCGCATGAAGAGTGCGATTTCAGGCCACTGGGCTGTATCGAGAACTTCGAAAAAGGGCATGGTTTCGTTGGCATCGAAAGCCGAGAGAGCATCCCCGAATTTATCGTGGATGATCACATAAGCCGCAGCGCTCTGCTGTAGTGACTGCGATAAGACCTTTCCTTCTTCCATCTCTATACTATGCCTGATTATAATAAATTATGCCGTGGCAGCTTTACGCTCCCGATCGATAACAAACTGAGGATCAATACTTTTTTCTGCAAGTTTTTTCAGTGCGTCCGCCCTTGAAATACCGATCTGCTCCATACGAATCAACTCCTGAACCTTCATGAGTCCACCGATCAGGGATTCGGGCCTTGGCGGACAGCCGGGAACGTAGACGTCAACGGGAATAATGCGATCGACACCTTTGAGGACATGGTATCCGTGCTCCCAGTAGGGACCTCCGCAGTTGGAACAGCTTCCCATCGAGAGTACATAGCGGGGTTCAGGCATCTGCTCGTAGAGGCGGATAACCCGTTCGGCCATTTTCATGGTAACGGTGCCGGCCACAATCATAAGGTCGGACTGACGGGGAGAGGAGCGGGGAAAAATACCGAAGCGTTCGAGGTCGTAGTTGGAGGCGTTGGTGGCCATCATCTCGATTGCACAACAGGCAAGACCGAATCCCATTGGCCAGAGTGATGATAAACGGGCCCAGTTGAGAACATTGTCGACCGATGTTACCAGCACATTATGCTTTGTTATCGCGGCATCAAGTAAACCCATAACGAAAAAAAATAGAGTGAATAGTATTTAACCTCTTTCGGAGGCGGATTTTCGTGATGGCATCTGGGGAATATTCGGTGTGGGTCTTACCCAATCCAGATCACCTTTTACCCATGCATAAGCAAGGCCAAGTACCAGAATACCCGCAAAAACAAGCGCCTCTACAAGTGCAAACACTCCAAGCTGCTTGAAGACTGTTGCCCAGGGGTAGAGAAAAACAACCTCAACGTCAAAAATAATAAAGATAAGGGCGACCACATAAAACCTGATATTGAACTTGACCCAAGCGCTGCCGACGGCTTCTTCGCCGCATTCGTAGGTTGAGTTTTTTGCAGGGTTGGGACGCTGGGGACGTAAGAGACGGGCGGTAAGGTAACCACCGGCTACAAAAACAACACCGAGGGCAAGAAAAGCAAAAACATTTCCAAAATTACTCAGCGTCTGATCCATGAGTGCCAATTTGAGTTAATCCCGGTCTTACGATATAAAATTTTTTCACTCCTGTCATGATAACTTCAGTGCAGGTGCGCCAATATAAAAAAACAATTTATTCTGACACAGAAAAAAACAAGCTTTTATCGACATGGGCACGATTTTTCCTTTTTCACGAAAAAGATATTTTTTTCAGGCTGCTACTGGTTGTTCTTATAAAATCTTGTGCTTAAGAGCATAAATGCCTTCAATAAGAAAACTGTCGCCGCCAGCGCGCTGAGGAGAATAACCCCTTGCGCAATCGGCCAGGAGCCTGTAAGGCTATAGAGTACCGGACCAAGAATGGCTATGAACGCCATCCAGACAATCGGAGCCCATGCAATGCCGAGCATGATGGGAAGGCCGGTTTTCATAAACCGTTTTTTTGTGTATGAATCGTTGAAGAGCTTCATAGTGGTCTTAAAAAAAGAGGCTTCCGATTTGCTCAGCCAATGCGGCGTCGAGCGTTTTTAAGAGTTCATACTCCCGTTTCAACCCTTTCATATCCCCTCGTGAGAGGTAGTACATGGCCATCTTGCAATGAGGTTCGGGGTTGCCGGGTTCAAGGTCGAGTGCTTTTTCAAAGGCTTCCTTTGCTTTGTCTGCTTCGCCAAGATCAAGATAGGCATCACCAAGGACGCAGTAGATGCCGGTATGTTCCGGATCGATGGAGAGTCCCTTTTGCAGGGTTTTCAGCGCCATCTCCTCTTTGCCAAGCGTGAACTGGACGAAACCAAGATGCTTGTAAGCCGCCATGCAGCCGGGGTCGAGGACGATGGTTTTCAACAGATCGCACCCTGCTTTGCGGTAGTTGCTCATTGAGAGATAGGTTACCGCGCGTGCGTAGAGCGCGGCTGAGTTTCGACGTTGCAACCCGATACAGCGATCGAGCAGTTCAAGCGCTTCAGTGTTCTTCTGCTGGTCAAGCAAGAGTAACGCAAGTTCATAGAGTTTGGCGGCATTGCCGGGCTCCTGATGCAGTGCGGCTTCCAGTTGTTGCTGATCGGTGTTGTCTACGGCATTCAAGGGTGCTGAATTTTAGATATTTATTGATGTAAGGGATGGAGGGATGCAAAGGCATCCTGCAGGTTACTGAGCGCCTGGAGTTCTGCAAGCACCTTGTCTGCAAGCCATTGGCCGAATGCCGGTGAGTCGTTGATACATCGGACATACTGGGAGAGTGGAAATGCGGCAGCCTCAAGCTTTTTGCAGGCGTCATATTCCGTCTCGCTGTTATCGGCAAAAAAACCGTAGGGAAACATGACGACTCCCTGGTAGCCCTCCTGCTTGAACTCCATCAGTGCTTTTTCAATAGTGTCCGTCATCCACTCCCCTCCTGTGGAGTGATTCATGCAACCCTGGCGCACATCGGTGAAGATATTCCGTGGGTCAGCCATGATGTTGCGCTTTACAAGATCGAAAAATGCTCTGGTTTCTTCAAGTCCGGTAAAAACTTTCGGGGGGTTTCCTTTGCGATCTTTGACCAAGGTGCCATGAATGACCAGGACGAGACCGATTCTGCCTGTTTTCTGTTGACGTATCGGGGCTGAGAGCTGCCCGAAGAGATAGTCAGCATAGAGACGGTGGAGATGATCGTCTTTCCAGAGTTTGCTTAACACCTTGACTCTGGCAAAGGCATGGTCGGCATAAGTATCGATAACCATCTGGCAGGCCACACCGCAGGAAAATGAGGATTCAACAGGAATCATCGGCACTACCACGACGCCGTCATAGTCGTGCTGCTTCTCCTGAAGGAGGTCGTCGAGATAGGGCGGCACAAAATAGTAGGCATCAACGACGGTCACATCGGCATGAGCAAGAAACGGGTTCCTGCTTTCGGCAATATACCCTGCCACTCTTTTTGTCTGGGATCGGTTGATTGCAAGCAGTGATGAACGGTAGTGATTGAGTTTCCAGTTGATATAGTGTTTGGTTGAACGGTAGTCAGCAATAAAATAGATCATTGCTGTGGGTATTTTCACAATCTGACGGGTGACGACCTTGAGAATTCTTCTTGAGCTCGGCCACAAGGTTCTGACGGCAAGCTTTTCAACCTCTCCGTAGGTTGTGACAATGACAAGATATTTTTTTCTGTTCACAATCCTGTCCACCATTTTAACTCGACATACATCACGCCAAAACCAACGATCCCGCCGACAAGGGTCTGCATGAAGTTATGGGCTTTGAGGAGAATGCGTGACCATATAAGCAGGGGCACAAGGAGAAGAAGCCATAATGCTACTGTGCCGAACTGCATGTACAGCAGGGCAACTGATGAAGAGTAGGTGAAGAGATGGATGCTGATTTTCCATTGCAGGGTGATCAGAAGAATAAAGATCATATTAACGGCATTGAAAAACAGAATGCCGGTTAACATTTTCGGGGGGTGGAGATGCTTCATAAATTCGTACCCAAGGGCATTGACGGCCACGAGCACCAGCAGAGGAAGAAAGCGCTGTTCGCGGAAGGTGATATTGAAATCTGAAATTCTTCCTATTTTTTTCAGGCCGGTAATCAGAAAGATGGGGGCAAGCGTGCTGGAAAAAAACAACACCATCAGGTAAGATATACTGTTTACATCATGGCCGTATCCCTGCATTACCACTGCATAATAAGCAAGCGGTGCAACCACAACCGGACTGATTACCCATGAAACAAAGTCTGCAAAACGGTGGAGGTCAAACTGCATGGGCTTATACGATAAACAAAATGAGGATTTTAGCGTACTACGCGGCAAAAGTATCTTGAAATATAGTTTTTATTAAAATTAAAACCACGTATATTCTTGTTCTGTAAGAAGCGAGAGTGGTGAAATTGGTATACACGCTAGTCTTAGGAACTAGTGCCGTGAGGCGTGAGGGTTCGAGTCCCTTCTCTCGCACGGCTTTATAGTGCATGCCAAAGTGGCGGAACTGGTAGACGCGCTGGACTCAAAATCCAGTGAGTGAATAACTCGTGTGGGTTCGATTCCCATCTTTGGTACCACCAATCAATACAATCTGGACACCATCTCCATGCACAGAATGTACTCACCCTGGCGTGAAGTGTACATGCAGTCTTTCAAGGATGAAAAGCCTGCCGGTGAAGAAGGGAAATCGGTGTTTGCCGATCTTCCTCCTGAAGAGGATGAGAAGCGGTTTGTCCTTTACCGGGGGAAAACATGCTTCATCATCATGAATCTCTATCCCTACAACTGCGGGCACCTTATGGTGATCCCCTATCTGCAGACTCCTGATTTTTCGGATCTTGATCAGGAGACGAAGCTTGAGGTGATGGAGCTTACCGACCTCTCCATCAAGGCGCTGAAACTTACTCTGAGACCGCAGGGATTCAATGTCGGGGCTAATCTCGGCAGGGTTGCGGGGGGAAGCGTCGATACGCATATTCATTTCCATATCGTTCCTCGCTGGGAAGGTGATACCAATTTTATGCCGGTGCTTGCCGATGCCAAAGTGCTCAGCAATGATATGCACTCTACCTATAGTAACCTGAAAAAGGCTTTCGCTGACCTCACTCAGGTGCAGGGGTAGCGCTCTCCCGCTGTGCTGAATGGAAACTGTTCCCTGCCCCATAAGCAACTCCGGGGAATTCACCCCTTATCTTCAGGTTCCTGATCGTTTTGATTGTTCCGGCAAGGTAGAATGGACTCTTGTCCGTTCACCTGCTTCAGGGCTTATCATGCTCAATCCGCGTCCCGACAGTGCTGAAATAGCTGAACATTACCGCAGCGGCGAGTATGATCCCTATCGGCATGGCCGGAACAGTGACGCGTTGAGAGACCGGGCATACCTTGCTGCGCGCGCTCTGCTGCTGCGCTGGAGGGCTGGCCTCATCATGAGGGGGTGTGCGAAACCGATGAAAGAGTGTTCGGTGCTTGAAATCGGGTGTTCGACGGGAGATCTTCTGCATTATTTTCACCGCAAGGGAGTGCCGATTGATCATCTTGCCGGAGTTGAACCTAATGATGCTGCTGCGGGTTATGCTTGGGAGTTGTTCGGCCTTGAGATCTTTCCTTCCGTGAGCGATAAAAGCCTTAGGGTGAAAAAATTTGACCGCATTGTGCTGTGGCATACGCTTGAGCATATTCATGACATCCATGAAACACTCAAGCTTGTGGCCCGTCAACTGAAACCGGAGGGCGTGGTTGTTCTTGCGGTGCCAAACCCGGCAGGTTACGATGCAGAGCATTATGGGGAGAACTGGGTAGCCTGGGATGCGCCGCGGCATCTCTACCATTTCTGGCCTGGAACAGTGGAAAAACTGCTTGCTTTGCATAAGTTGAGTGTTTTCAGGCGACTACCCTACTTTCCTGACCTTCTCTACAATACCTTCTACAGCGAAGTGCTGCTCTCTAAAAGACAAAAGCGGCGGTTTACGGTGCATCGAATGTTAGCCCTCCTTTGGCGGCTATCTCTTTATGCTGTTAAAGGAGGGTTTTGGCCGATGAAGGCGTCAAGCCTGATTTATTTTGCAAGGAAAGAGAGTGCGGAGTGGGAATGCTGAGCCCAAGATCGGCTTTATGTTTAGTGTAGGTTATGAATGTCGTCCCCTAATTTGGGGCGGCCAAGGGATTTGTCGAGGTGGATGGCGGCTATGAGGTGGTCGTAGATTGCCTGGAGGTAGTTGGTTTTGGCTTTGTTGAGCTGGAGTTCGGCGTCGGTGAGTTCGAGGCGGGAGCCGATGCCTTCTTTGAAACGGAGTTGGGATATTTTGTAGCTGCGTTCGGCTACGTTGATGGTTCTGGATTGTACTTCAATTCTTTTCTGGGTTTCTCTGAAGTTCAGGAGACGGACTTCGACTTCGGCCTGGATGGTGGCTTTGAGATCTTCAACGCGTGCTCTGCTCTCCATCTGGGTTATTCGGGCCTGCTGGATCTGGGCACTGGTTCGGTATCCGGTAAAGAGGGGGAGTGAGAGCTGAAGGCCTACGGCGGTTGAAACCGGCCAGCGGGATTGGGAGGTATGCACGTTGTCGTTAAATGCTGTCTGGGTTTCAAGCTGACCGAAGGCGCTGATGACCGGGTAACGATCGGCCTTGGCGGCACTTACTTTTTCGCCCTCGGCCTGTACCTGAAGGGAGAGTTGATGGAGATCGGGCCTCTGGTCAAGAGCTTCGTGGTATGCTGCGGCTATTTCCGTAGGGTAGGCGGCTGAGGAGAGTTCAAGTTTTCCGGTAAGAACAATTGTGCTGTCGAGGGGAATTCCGATGGCTTTTTTCAGCTTTGTCATGGATGTTGCTACGCGGTTTTCTGCCTGAATGAGATCGGGGCGAAGGTTTTCAACGGAGAGGCAGGCTTTGAGGGTGTCGATATCGGCTGCCAACCCCTGGCGGAACATTGCTTTGGTATCTTTTCTTGATTCTTCCCAGCGTGCCATGCTCTGTTCAATGAGCTTTAACTGATCTCTGGAAATCAGGGCGTCGAAATAGGAGATTTTAATGTCGGCAATAACTGCTGCTTCGCTGTTGCGATAGGCTTCATGACTCATTTTGCGGAGAATGCCGGCGGCTTTGATGCCTGCAATGGCTGATCCGTTGAACAGGGCTTGGCGAATATTAAGAGTGGCGGTGGCTGCGTTATCGGCACTGATGACAAGTGGAGTGAAGGTGTTGCCGTTGCCTCCGTTAAAAATATCAGGGAAAAAAAGGACGGAGGGCTTCAGGGATCGGGTGTAGGTGAAATCTGATGAAACTTGTGGAAGCACTTTTGCCCATGTTTCGCGGATGATCTGTGAGGTCATATCGCGTTCGAGCCTTGCGATTTCGAGGGTTCGACTTCTTTGGAGCCCGATAGTGACGGCATCGTCAAGGGTCAGAGAGGCGTTTGCCGGAAGAGCGGCTGCATAAAGGTGCGATGATGCTGTCAGTATAAGAATCGGTAGAAGGAACGAAAGTATCTGGCGGAACCTGTTCATAACAAAAGTCTGTCTTGATGAAAAAAGAGCTGAGTGCACTCCTCTGTAAAAGGATGAGTATAAATATAAAAAAGTGATCGGTTTGGCAACAATCATGAGGGGTAGCGTTTATTCCATAAGAGGGTGAGTCGTTCCCTGATATATTTTTCACGTCCTTCATGTCCGGGTCGGTAATATGCCCTTGGCGCCAGACTCTCGGGGAAGTAGTGTTGCAGGATAAAATTCCCGGGATAGCTGTGGGGATAGTGATAGCCTTCTCCGTACCCTTCGGTTTTCATGAGCTTTGTCGGGGCGTTGCGGAGATGAAGGGGAACCCTCAGCTCCTGCATGGATTTTGCTTCGCTCATGGCTTCGTTGAGGCCTTGATAGCTTGCATTGGATTTCGGGGCAGAGGCGAGGTAGGTTACGCCTTGCGCCAGATTAATTCTTGCCTCGGGCAGACCGATTATTTCTACTGCATGGAAAACTGATACGGCAAGAGTGATGGCATAAGGATCGGCATTGCCAATATCTTCGCTTGCAAAAACAACCATCCGCCGAGCAATAAACTTGGGGTCTTCGCCTCCCTGAAGCATCCGGGCAAGCCAGAAGAGTGCGGCATCGGGGTCTGAGCCGCGCATGGATTTAATTAAGGCGGAAATGATGTCGTAGTGGCTGTCGCCTCCCTTGTCGTAGATGGGCGCACTGTGCTGCAGCGCCCGAGAGAGCAGTTCCCTGTCGAGGAGAAGGTCGTTACTCTCTTTTGGAAGAAGAGCGAGAGCTGCTTCGACAGCGTTCAGAGCCTTGCGGGCATCTCCGGCGGAATACTGCAGGAGAAAATCAAGGTCGGCAATGGCAATGGAACGATCACGGAAGAGGGGGTCTTCTTTCAGCGCTCGGCGTATCACCGCTTCGATCTCCTCTGGCTGGAGCGGTTTGAGGATATAGACCTGCATTCTGCTCAGCAGTGCTGCGTTGACCTCAAAGGAGGGATTTTCGGTTGTTGCTCCAATAAGGACAATCAGCCCTTGTTCTATGGCGTGAAGCAGGGTGTCTTGCTGCGTTTTGTTAAAACGGTGGATTTCATCGATGAAAAGAAGGGTCCTGCGGCCTGTGCGTCTTGCTTGTTCTGCGTGTTCAAGTGCTTTGCGGACATCCTTCACGCCGGCATCAATGGCCGACAGCTGCTCGAATCGATAGCTCAGCGATGAGGCGCATATTTCGGCAAGGGTGGTTTTGCCTGATCCGGGGGGGCCCCAGAAAATCATGGACGGCATTTGATCGCCTGCCAGATAGTTGCGCAGCGGCCCGGCTGGTCCGACAAGATGTTCCTGACCTGCCATATCGTCGAGGGTGCGTGGACGAACCCGTTCGGCAAGCGGTTGAAAGGAAGTGCCTGCATTCGGAGAAGCGGAAAAACCGAAGAGGTCAGCGTGCATGTTCTGGGTATCAGCCATTTAAAATCCGTTTTCCCGCAGCCATAGCTCATCGATTGGTGAGACCGCTGCGGCTGGGGGCGCGGCGTGCGCTCCCAGCTGGCGGGCAACATATTTGCCAAGAATGTCAAATTCGAGATTCACCCGGCCTCCCTGCTGCAGGGAGGGGAGGGTGGTGTGTGCATGGGTATAGGGGATAATCGCTACGGCAAAAAGTAAGGCATCAAGCTTGGCAACAGTGAGACTTATGCCGTCAACCGTTATTGAGCCGGCGGAGACAATGAAGGGGCTGAAGGCTTCAGGAAAGGAGATCCAAAGTTCGCGGCTGGAACCAAGCTCCTTTATGTGGTGCACGGCTGCCGTACAGTCGACATGACCGAGCACAAAATGGCCGCCGAGACGGTCGAGAGGCCGGACAGCCCGTTCGAGATTGAGCGGAGAGCCGTTGCGAAAGGAGCCAAGCGTTGTTTTGGAGAGTGTCTCTTCAACACTCTCCACCTCAAACCATCCGTCACCAAGCGCAACAACGGTCTGGCAGGCCCCGTTGAGGCTGACACTCTCATCAATCGACAACCCGCTGAACACGTCAGCATTGCCGTAGCCAACCCTGAACCGGATGCCGCCATTGCGCCTTTTCACTGCGGTTATTGTGCCAATATCCTTGATAATTCCGGTAAACATTGCAGAGCTGTTCTTTGATAAATCTCAATATACGACCCTTACCGGCAGAGAGCAAGAGTACCGACTTCACGACAACCATCCATGGATTTTATCCAAGCGCCTGAAGCGCTGCCGTGTAGTCGGGTTCCTGAACAATTTCGGTGACCTGCTGGGTATAGCTGACTATCCCGTCGGCATCAATAATAATAATTGCGCGTGAGAGCAATCCTTTGAGAGGGCCGGTCGTTATGGTGACACCAAAATCCCTGCCGAATTCAGGTGAGCGGAACACTGAAAGTGATACCACATTTTTCAGTCCTTCGGTTTCGCAGAAACGGCTGTGGGCAAAGGGTAGATCGGCAGAAATACAGAGCACAACAGTGTTGTCGAGCGATGCCGCGGCCTGGTTGAAGTGCCTTACGGATGCTGCGCAGACGGGTGTGTCGAGGCTTGGAAAAATATTGAGAACAAGTCTTTTTCCTGCAAAGTCGGCAGGGCCAGCCTCGGAGAGATCGGTTTTCACCAGACAGAAAAAGGGAGCTTCGGAGCCTTTTGCCGGTAGAGTCCCTGCGCTTTCAACTGGATTGCCTTTGAAGGTGAGATGTGCCATAAGAGTTATTAGTTAAAACGTTAGAGAACGTGTGACATGACAAGGGAAGAGCGTGAACGAGAGCAATACAACATCGAACGGGCTGAAGGAGTTCATTACAAGTTATCATTTCCAGAGAGACAGGACAACGCTCTGGATAAATACCCAAGAGTTATATCAAGCTTCGACATAGGCTTCCAGCAGCAGGTCATGACCGAAAAATCGCGGTTGCTCAAAATGCAGCTTCACCGCCTGGTCAGGCATCGTGACGTCAAGAGGTGCAAAGGCACTCAGAGCGTCTCCGCCGAAAAGCTTTGGCGCAATAAACATATATAGTTTATCAACAAGCTGTGCCCGAATGAATGAAGCGGACAAGCGGCTTCCCCCTTCAACCATCACGGAGAGAATCTGCCTCTTATGCAGTTCAAGAAGCACCTGCCTGAGATCGAGTTCTCCGGCATGCTCATCGACAAACAGCACCGTCACCCCTCTCTGTTGTAACAGCGCCACTTTCGGTAATCCTGACCATGAGGATGAGGCAAAAAGAGTGGTTGAGGCCTCTGCACCAAAGATCCTTGTATCGAGAGGAAGGCGTAACTGTCGATCAAGCACAACCCTGAGGGGATTTCGACCCGCACAATGTCTTACTGTCAGAAGGGCGTCATCGGCGCGAACGGTTGCTTCGCCAATGATAACGGCGTCATAGAGGCTCCGGAGGCGGTGAACCTCTCCCCTTGCCTCCTGGCCTGTAATCCAGCGGGATGCGCCGAGCGATGTTGCGATTTTGGCGTCGAGGGTCTGAGCGATCTTTAGAGCAACCAGAGGAAGCCCGGCTGTATGGGATTTAAGAAATGCTTCGTTGAGTTTTTTGCACTCTGCTTCAAGCACCCCTTCCGTGACTTCGATACCTGCGGCAAGAAGCCTGGTTGCTCCTTGTCCGGCAACTGCAGGATTTGGATCACGGCAACCGATCACTACACGGGAAATTCCTTTCTCAAGAATAAGATCACTGCATGGCGGAGTTTTGCCAAAATGGGAGCAGGGCTCAAGATTAACATAGAGGGTAGCGTGCTGAAGCAGAGATTGATCGGCCACTGAAGCAATGGCATGCACTTCAGCATGTGGGCCGCCAAAGCTCTCATGACAGCCTTCACCGATTATTGCTCCGTTATGAACGACAACCGAACCTACCATGGGGTTAGGGCTCACCCTGCCGCCGCCTTTCAAGGCAAGTTCAATACAACGCCGCATAAAGTGGCTGTCATCATGCTGGGTCATGGTCAATCCTTCTGGATAGTGAGCATGTCGACCTGTACCAGTCTGATGCCGGAAAGCCTGAGCAGTTCATCGATATGCTCGATTTTATATGGTTTATCGTAATAGATGGTTTTTATACCGACATTGATGAGCACTTTCAGGCAGTGAATACAGGGGCTGGCGGTGATATAGATATCGGAATCCCTTATGGCCACACCATGCTTTGCCGCCTGGGCAATGGCGTTAATTTCGGCATGAATGGTGTTCACGCAGTTCTCTTCGACTGTCCCGTCCGGATGGGTAGTGCGGTAGATACGGCAGTTGCTGTCGTTACAGTGAGGCAGCCCTGCAGGTGCACCGTTGTAGCCGGTCGAAAGGATACTGTGATCCTTGACAATGACGGCGCCGATATGACCACGGGTACAGGTTGCCCTTCTGGAGATGAGATGGGCGACACTCATGAAGTATTCATGCCAGCCAAGCCGCTTGGCACTCTCTGAACCATGGCTTGCTTCTGACCCTGGCAAGCAGCATCCTTTTGTCGTATCTTCCGGCATAGGCATAGTTTTTAATTCATTCAGAAAAAGAGAATCAACTTGTGCTTAAAATAGAGAAAAAGATCGGGCTCATGCAACCCATTCGTCGCTCATGATACGCAATTACTTTACGCTCTACCACGCTGCTATGGAGCTGCACGAAAGGCTTGCGGGGGGTTATGTGCAAGAGATCTTTTCTCAGCGTAAGAATGAGCTCTCCCTTGGTTTTACTGCTGCTGATGGCCGGGATCTGCAGCTTGTTGTTGTCACCCATACTCCCCTGCTCTCTTTGTTTCTTCAGGATGGAGTGCGCAAAAAGAGCTGCAATGCCGCAAATCTGATGGGCATGATCAGAAAACAGCGGGTTTCAGGTGTTGACATCGCTCCCTATGACCGGGAAATACGCCTGTATCTTGCGGATGCATCGATCATGGTGCTGCAGTTATTCAGCTCGAGAACAAATGTTTTTGTTGTCAGGGAGCATCGCATTCTTGAGGCCTTCAAGCACAACAATGCACTTGCCGGTCAACGCTATGAGTCTGATCATCATGCGACGGGTGTTCTGAAGGAGCTTGAAGCTCTTGCCATGCATAACACTCTTTTTCTGGAGCGATTAAGCTCACGTCATGAAGAGAGCATTTCCGAAAAACTCTCTGCCATGCTTCCCGGTTTTGACAGGCCCCTGGTTCGGGAAATAAGAGATCGGGCATCGGATGAGAGCAACCCTGATGCTCTCTTTACTGCTTTTCGGTCACTTTTTTTTGAACTGCTCGACGCCGGTGGTGCGGTCTGGGAGAATGAGCGTGGTGAACCGGAATTTTCGCTGCTGCACAGCTCGCGCCCGCGGGTTCGTTTGTTTGATTCCGTTCTTGAAGGAGTAAGCGATTACTGCATTGCCATGAGGCGCTTTCTTGATACAAGAGAGAAGCTGAAAGAGCTTCGTGCCAGACTGCGGCGTGAAATCGGGAAAAAAAAGAGAGCGCTTGACAGCTTCGATCCTGCATTGCTCGGGGAGTTTGCCCGAAACTATGAGCGCTCCGGTCATCTGCTTATGGCATCGCTCTACCAGCCAAGAACCGTTCGAACATCGATCACGGTACCGGACATTTTTGAGCCTGCTACACCGGACAAGACCATCCCGCTGAAGGAGGCGTTGAGCGTGCAGAAAAACGCGGAAGAGTATTTTACAAAAGCATCAAAAACCAGAGGAAAACTCAAAGCAATGCTGGAGAGACGAGCCGGGCTTGAAGAGGAAAAACAAGCACTTGAAGCGCATCTTGCTGCAACAGAGATCATAACAACACCGAAAGAGGCTCTGCACTATCTTGCAGGCCATACTGATCTGTCGAGTATGTCCGGTGTTCTGCACTCGAAAAACAACCGCTCCGCACTGCCGTTCAGAGTGGTGCAACTCTCGCCGTCAGTCACTCTGCTGATTGGAAAAAATGCTGCAAACAATGAGTTGCTCACCTTCAGTTATGCCCGTCCCAATGACATCTGGCTCCATGCCCGCGGGGCATCGGGGTCTCACTGCGTCCTGAAAGGGGCAACCCTGCACCATCGGCATGAGATCATCAAAGCTGCGGAAATTGCTGCATGGCATTCGTCCGCTAAACATGCAGAACTTGTGCCAGTACTCTATACCCTGAAAAAATATGTCAGGCACGGCAAACATCTTGCTGCGGGTCAGGTTCTTGTTGAACGTGAAGAGGTGGTGCTGGTGCGGCCTTCAAGAGAGATGAAATAAAACGCAAGAGAGTGAACCATCCGTTATATTACAGGTCAGGATCATGACAACCTTCATTCATTTCAACCCTCCCTATGGAAAACTATAAACTTGTTTTACCTGAACACCTTAACCACTACGGCTTTCTCTTCGGCGGCAACCTTTTGAAATGGATCGATGAGGTGAGCTACATTACGGTATCACTGGATTATCCTGGCTGCAACTTTGTTACGGTGGGCATGGACAAGGTGGAGTTCAAAAAAAGTATTCGGGGTGGCTCAATTCTTTGTTTTGTGACTGAAAAAACCAGAATTGGTCGTACGTCGATCGAGTATACCGTGCATGTGTATAAAAAAAGCATTGAAACCGGCGAACGGATTCTTGCTTTCAGCACGCATATCACCTTTGTCTGCCTTGATGAGCATGGTGTAAAAAAAGAGCTCTGCTGCGGGTATAAAACATCAGGTTCAGATAAGAACTGCCACTGATACCCTTGATGTCGTTGGACTATCGTGAGGTATTAAACACCGAACCGCTCAGCGTGACTACAAGACCAATGCCGATACAGGCCATAACAGCGTTGGCCAGCCACATGGAGATGACGGGGTCAAGGATACCTCGTTCGGCAATTTTTTCTCCGGAAATCATGAGCATCCAGTAGAGTACAAAAAAGAGCAGGGAGACGGATGCGCCGACTCCGAAACCTCCCCGCCTCGCAAAGACCCCAAGGGGGGCGCCCACGAGAACAAAAATAAAACAGGCAAGAGAGAGGGAATATTTTTTATGATATGCCGCCAGATATTTATTGTACATCTCTCGGTTTGAGTCGATGTTTTTGAGTTCGCTGTTCAGCTGATCAAGCTGGCGGTCAACAGAGGCTGTGGCCTCCTTTGTCCCCCTGGGCTTCTCTGGAAGATCAGTCCGGCTTGTTGCCATTTGATGCTGCAGGTTTTCAAGCGGGATTGCAAGACGTTTTTCAGAGAGGGATATCCTTCTGCTGAATTCATCGACAATAACAAGAAGTTCCTTTGCTGAAAGGTCGCTATCGCCGGTACGCACCCGATCGCCGGCAGTTCGTGAAAAGCCAAAACCGGTGGACTCAACAATGAATCGATGCTTCTTAAAGCTTATGTTACGGTAGGAGTTGTGGTCGGGTTGACTGATTTCATGTATTTCGCCGTTATACAGCGTCATGACCAGATAGTGATAATCTGCAGTAAAATCAATACTCCCCTTTTCTGCGGTGACCATGGCACTGCTTTCCTTTCTTGTCGTATCGTACATAACAATACCTCTCAGCTCTTTTGAGCGGTCATCAGATTTGCGGACATAGATGGAGTAGCCGTCAATAAGGGTTGAAAACGCATTTTCTGTTAATCCAAACGCCGGTTTGGCTTTTGCAATATCAACCATCAGCGATTTGGCATAAAAATTTGCTTCGGGCAGGACGACATTATTGAAGCGCTCAACAAGCGCAGAAAGCAGAAGAGCTGCGCAGAGAACCGGAATCATGACGCGGTAGAGAGAGATTCCTGATGCTCGTAAAACCGTCATTTCTGATGTGGTGGTCAGTGACCCGAAGACCATAACTACCGCAATGAGGACCGCCATGGGCGCGGCAAGTCCAACCATCCATGCTGACTGTAATACAATAAGTTCTACAATGGTTGAAAATTCAATACCCCTGCCTATAAATCGATCAGCAAAGGTGGCGAAAAACTGCAGAATAAGCACAAAAACAATGGTGATAAAAGCGAACAGGAAGGGGCCGAGATGTGATTTCAGAATATAGCGATCGATAATGCTCATCAAGCCTTTAAAAACCTATTTTTTTAAACAGTTACAGAATCTCAACCATGCATCATAGTAACAATAACGGCCAATAACGGCCTCTCTTTCGGCCTTGAGCGGCATGTGAACTGTAATATAAATATCCTTCCCTGCCGCTTGGCAAGATTTTTATAGCTGCAACCTATTACTCTATGATTCGGTCAAACTCAACAAATGCAGGTATAATAATTTTACTTATATTAGAGTTCAACGAAATTCAGCATAACACCCCTTGAACCGTCTCTGTTGCTGAAGAGAGGGAACCTCTTTATTCTGCATGCGGTCATCGGCTGGGAAGCGGTAGCGTTGCCCCTAACGACCATCCTGTTTCAGATTATACCTTGGCGTTAGCCATCGTTCAGGCGCGTAAGCTTACCGAAGGTATCGACGTTCTGGTAGAGGCTTTGGACTATAAGTTACAGTAACTATTCCGAAAAAAGTTGCCATGAAAAGTAACAGTATTTTGAGTGTCTTAATACTTGATGATGAGGTTGATTTCACTGAAGAGCTGAAAGAGTATTTTGAGAATGCAGGGTTCATCTCTTATGCGGCGAACACGGTTGAAAAAGGATTTGAAGTATTGAGCCAGAATAACATTGATCTTCTTATTCTTGATATTCGGCTGCCTGGTACGAACGGATTGGATGTCTTGAAAAAAGTGAAATCGCAATACT
>CAIPYV010000121.1 GCA_903869365.1 uncultured Chlorobiaceae bacterium | reverse complement strand
CTAGAGCAAGATTGTTTTCAAACAGAGTATTGGCAGCAACCTTTCCAAGAACAAGAATAATTTTCGGGCTCACAATCTGCAATTGACTGAGCAGCAAGGGCATACAGAAGCCGATTTCATCGGCGAGTGGGTTACGGTTTCCGGGTGGACGGCATTTAAGGATATTACATATATAAACCTCATTGCGGTCAAATCCGGCAGCCAAAAGAATTTTATCCAGCAACTGACCGGATCGGCCAACAAATGGTCTGCCTGACGCATCTTCATCTGCACCGGGCGCCTCTCCAATAACAACAAGATCAGCACAAGGATTTCCTTCACCGAAAACAAAATTCAGTCTTGTTTCGGCAAGTCTGCATTTGTGGCACTCTTTTGCTGTATTATACAGCTCGCCCAATAAAATACCTTGCATGACAATCGAACGTTTTCAGGGGTTATTGCTAGGTTTTAAGGCAGAGCTTTTCAATAAAGTCAAGAAGTTTTTCAGCGGCGTCATCTTTCGTCAGTTGCGGGAGCTCGGTCGTTGTTCCTTCTTTATCTATCAGGGTAAGAATATTTGTATCGACTTCAAAGCCTGAGGTTTTACGATCAAAAAAATTGAATGCAATAAGGTCGAGGTTTTTAGCGTTCAGTTTTTTGCGGGCATTATCGAGACCTGCATGTGTTTCAAGTGCAAAGCCGACAGCAAGTTGACCTTGAGCTTTCTGCTTGCCGAATTCAGCAAGGATATCTGGATTCTTTATAAGGGTAATCTCAATTTCCGGCTTCTCCTTTTTCATTTTTCCCTCAAAAGGTGCTGCAGGGCGATAATCGGAAACAGCAGCAGCTCCGATAAAAATGTTGCAGCTTTTAAAAAAGTTCTCAGCGACATCGTACATTTCCATCGCAGTTTCTACATCAAGGCGTTTGACTCCCGGCGGTGTTTCCAGTTGCACTGGTCCGGTAATGAGTGTAACCAAGGCTCCTCGTTCTGCGGCGGCGCGGGCAATGGCAAATCCCATCTTTCCGGAAGAGTAATTTGAGATAAACCGGACGCCATCAATTTTTTCTCGTGTCGGTCCTGCGGTAACAACCACCGATTTTCCATAAAGTAAGGAGGAGTCTGCAGTGGCGTTCATTGCCTTTTCAAGTGATGATACTATTGACTCAGGTTCAGGCATTCGACCAACTCCGCTTAGCCCTGAAGCAAGTTCACCGATATCAGGGTTTATCACCATGCATCCTTGAGCGGACAGGATGGCAATATTTCTCTGGACAGAAGGCGACAGGAACATTTGACCGTCCATAGCGGGAAAAACCACAACGGGTTTACCAGGACGAAGCGTAAGAAAAAGAGCGGTCAGCATGTCATCACAAAGGCCTGTACTGAGCCGGGCAAGGGTATTGGCCGTAGCCGGAGCAATCACGAAAGCATCGGCCCATTCCCCAAGAGAGATATGACGGGTATAGTCAACACCGGTGGTATCAGCAGGTGGAAAGAGAGAACGGTAAACCCTTTCTTCCGAAACTGTTGCAAGGGCAAGTTCGCTAACAAAACGGGTGGCACTTTCGGTGAGGACAACTCTGACATGAGCCCCGCATTTTTTTAACAATCGTACCAGCAACGGCGTTTTATAGGCCGCAATTCCGCCAGAAATGCCAATAATTATATTTTTTCCTCTCAACACGTTTTCCATGATGTCATGCACCTTGTTTTTTCAGGCAATTTACAAAAACAGAAGGACTTATTTATTGTTGTCGGATGAGGGAACAAGACGTTTCCAGAACTGTTCCCAAGTTTGGAAGCGCTCCCTGTAGGAGATGCTGGCACCCCAAATTTCCGAAGGTGCCTGCAAATTGGTGCTGGATGTTCCATTGGCGTTAAGTCCATAAGAACGGTATGTTTCGAGGTAGATTTTTGGAGTAACCCTGTATTCAATTTTCTGTTCGGTGCCATAATAATTGGAGAGGGGTGAATCCTTAAGAGTTGGGGCGCTGCCAGAGCCGATAAAGCGGATTTTTCCGTCAGTACCGGGGACACTGAGCGCAACATATAGATCAAGTCCGCTGAGAGCACCTCGCTTATCCATTCCTACATTGACATTAAAACTTTCAAAACCGGCAAAATTCTGAATGACCTTCGAAAACTGGGATGACAGCAGTCCAGAACCAGCCGACATCCCTACACTGGAAACTGCAATATTCGAAGCCTGTCCGGTGCTTCCCGGTCTTGCGTACCACTGTTTGGAAAGCAACATGGAAATAACGTTCAGTTCCGCATTAGGGTCGATCTGGCTCGATTTTCCACCAATCATATTTGACGAAGCATAAGGCTGAGTTTGTTCATTCAGATAATAGCCCATGGTGACCATCGGTTCATTTATCGTGCCGGTAATGGCAATGAGCAGTTTTACATTATCCCGTTCACTGCTCTGCTGGTTTGTTGCGCTCAAATACTTGTTTCCATACAGATTGTCCATCACGGCACTTCGGATATCGACATTGTTCCAGGTGATTTTACCTCCATCCTGCAAGTCAAAATTGGTGTTGGAAAACTTGTATTTGCCACCAACGACATTGACTGATCCGAACAGTTGATATTGCTGATTGCGTTTGTTGACAATAAGAGAAAGATTGTTGATTGAGGTTTCAAGCTGTTCACCTCTGATGCGGTCAAAAATAACCGTATACTTGAGAGGTTCGACACTGCTCAGCCTCAGATTTTTTATCTGCAGGATATCAATGACCGAGTGATAAAACTCCGTCTGTTTTGCAGGCTTATTCAAGGTTTCCATACCAGGAGCCTCACGGGAGGGGTAGCGCGGTACAAAGTCGATGAATTTGTTAATACCGATATACTTGGCGTTTACATTGGCTCCAATACGGTAAAGCGAGTAGTCTGCTGCATTGACTCTCAATTCCCCTTCGGCAATAGGTTCAGAGAGAGTGCCTCGAAGCCTGAGGTTATTCGATGTTGCGGTTATCGTTCCGAACGAGGTTTCATCTTGACGGTCTTTTTTATTGAACAAGAGCAGCTTGTCAAATCTGCTACCGAGATCCAGTCCCATCGGCTGCAGTTTATCAAGTTTTACGACGCCGTCTATTTTTCCTGTTCCATTCTGATGATCATCAACCGATATATTGCGCAGTTCAATACTGTTCGGGGTGATATAAACCTCGCCGTTAAGCACGTAGGAAACCTGTGTCGGTTCTACCTTGATCTTTGTATTACGAAGGAAGGTGGTCAGATAAATGTCGGGCTTTGGAGTTTTGCCCTCGATCTTGAGAGTTGTGGGTATCATACCTTCGGCTGATTCAAAAAAAGGCAGCAAGGTAAAGCACTGTGCGGAAAGGTTATCCGAATGCAGTGATGCGTTGATTGTCTGCTGTTCGGGAATCCGGAACTGAAGGGGATACAAGTTGAGCACAAGAGGAACAGTTCCTTTGCCCTCGATAGTGTTCATTGACGGCACGCTGCTCTGCAGATCAAAACGAAGCAGGTTGCCACTGTGAAGAGCATTGCACTGCAGGGTGCCTATCGAAAATTTATCATAACGAACATCCTTTCCATTCACAGTGAGGGTGGTTGTTTTGACGTCGGGGTTACCGCTTACCGCCAAAGAGGCATTGATGGTGCCAGAAAGCTTGTCAAGAGAAGGGGTAATGGAAAACCGTTTCAGTTCATCGAGTTCTATATTTGACAAAACACATTGAAAACTGCCCGGCAGCAAGTTGCTGAGTTCGCCGTCCAATACAGCCGTCTGCGAACCCTTTGTTATCGTGAAACGGTTAAACCTCGCCGATGTTCTGCTGAGCATGATACGGGAGTTTTCAGTTGCCTTCCATATCCCTGTGGCGTCATTTATCGCTATATGATGAATAAGGAGGTTATAGCCGCTACTCTCTTTTATGCCTGAAAATTTTGTCGAAAAACTTTGTGCCGGATTGGGAAGCACCAGATCGAGAACTCCATCGAGTCGTGAAGGAGTATACATGCCCGAAAAGAGCGCGCTCCCTGTTTTTTTTCGGCCTATCGTGATTGCGGATGCTTTGCCGCTGACCGATACTTTTTGTGTTCCGCTGGTGCTGCATTCCAGTTCAGTTTTCATGGAAATTTTTTCAACAAGAACATTTCTCGGGAACTGCAGTCGGGCAAGGCTGAGTGAAGAAGCTATTGAACATTGTCCGTTTCGGTAGACTGCACGTCCGTCAGCACTGCCTTGAAGGGTAAGGCCATGCAGCGGGAAAAGCATAGCCAAAGGAGTGATATCTTTTACTGAAATGCTGAAGTTGACGGAGAACGGTTTTTTAAGGGTATTCAATGCTGTGGTTGGCGCGGGAAGAGCTGTGTTCCAGATATTCTGTGTTGATATCTCCCTTGATATACCAAAGCCAGCAAGTTTGCCGAGCGCCATCAGTTCATCAAGGCAGTAGTCCCCGTCAGCAAGAACATCAAGAAAATCACTGCTGATGCTTATTCGGGAATAAGCAGGTGTCTGGGCAATTTCGAATGCTGCTTTTGAGTGCTCTTGCAGTTGGAGGCCGTTGATGCTGGAGGGGGAAAATTCCATAACAGCACGAAGATTCAGACTTTTCGGATCATATCCCGATCCATGTACAGCAAAGACTCCGTTTAAATCAGTCTTAAAAGTATTTGATCCGATGAGAGCCGAGATATCAAGTCCTCCAGTTTTACCGGTAGCGTGGTAGCGGGGAGTTGTATCGCTCAAGTCGATGGCAGCGTCAAGATTAAAACTGGTCACTTTGTTTTTCAAAGAGAGGGCACTGTTCAACTGATTACCGTTGTACTTCAGAGAGAGAGTCCCATCGTTAACCCGTTGATTTTTCCAGAAGGAATTGGCAAGCGTTATATCTATCGTTACCTGTTTGATTTTTTTACCGACTACTCTTCCTTCAAAACTGCCTGAAGCGTTCACAAGACTTTTTTCGCTGCTTCCCGATGCCAAAAGTTTATGGGGTTGAAATCCTTTCAGTACAAATTTCCCCTTACTGGTAACCTCTTCTGACGTCGCTCTTGATGCCTCTGCACTCACTGATATTTCACCGAGAGAGGAAAGAGTTGCTATATCTGTTTTTACTGCATTCAGGTTTCCCTGCGCATGGCCGAAAAAAGTAATATCGCCGGTTTTACGTACTATATCCTTATAAGGACTTTCTTTCAGGAGCGATTCAAGAAAAGGCGCAGTGATACTTGAACTGTCGCATTTCAAGCGGTAAGCAAGTGCATTGCTGTTGTGCAGGTTCAGCAGTTCACCCTTTAGAGCTATTTTGCTTTTGAGGTGAGTTACTTTCGCGTCAAGGATCTCAAGGTTATCCTTTTTTCCTCTTGCGTTACCTTGAAAAGTATAGATGCCGACAGGAAGGGAAAATTTCGGGAACAATAGTTCCAAGTCATCGCTATGAAGAGCCAGTTTCTGGACTGTGAGAAACGATGTACTGCGGGCCAGCTGTTGCTGCCAATGACGGTCGAATATATTGAAACGGTCAATCGTAGTTGACAGTTCAGCGCTGCTCTTCTTACTCACCGTTTTCCAGGAAAGGAGTTCAGTACGGTTTTCAGAAAAGAAAAATTGTCCCGAAGCCTGCCGCAAAGAGAACTGAGAGGCGGGAATGTTGAGCTGCAAGGTGTCAAGAGTACCTTTCAGAACTCTTTTCTTGATGGTGATTTTTGAGAGTGCAAGATTGATATTCTGCACATCGACCTGCTGATTACTGCTCTTTCCGGCATAGGAAAGGCTGCTGTGTTTGATCTGCAGACGTTTACAGAAAAAATGTTCCAGTTGTGTTTTTGTTGAATCGGGGTCGCGGGAGGTAAAAATCAACTCAAGATTAAACTTGCCGTTTTTCAGTGTCGAAATCCTTGCGTTGAGCGAATCAGCGGTCAGTTGACGCAGATATATTCTTTTGATCTTAGGCTGAAGGAGAGTGAGAAAATTGAATTTCAGTGAAACAGTGCGGGCTTTGAGTGCTGGAGTGTTATGTTCCGGGTCGTAAATACGAGGATTGATCAGAGTGACTTTGTTTGGAAACTGAAGATGAACCTCCTGCAGTTCAAGCCGACCAAACAACTTTTTGTTAAAAAGGTCGATCGCCTGATCTTTAGCCATTCGGTCAAGCAATCCACTGTTCAGGACAATCAGGGAGGTGAGCGACAGAAGAAGCAGAACGGCTGAACATGCGATCAGTACTCTGAGGATATGGCGTTTAATCAGTTCCACTGCCGATTGATGATTTTGTATGGAGCTGTAAAATTTTTTCGATGATGCCGGTTGTTGAGCGGCCCTCCAGCAAAGGCAGGGTCAGAACCGACCCTCCATGATCAAGGACAGCTTTGGCGCCGGCTATCTGCTCGATTGCCCAGTCCGATCCTTTGACGAGCATGTCCGGCAGGAGGATGCCGATCAGTTCTTCGGGCGTATCTTCATTAAAAATGGTTACCCCGTCGACCATCTGCAATGCCGAGAGCACCGATGCACGATCACTTTCACAGCAAACCGGCCGGTTTGCTCCTTTCAGCCTTCGAATCGAAGCATCACTGTTCAGGCCGATAATGAGCATATCGCCAAGTGCTTTAGCAGCCGACAGGTACTCAACGTGACCGGCATGAAGAATATCGAAACAGCCATTTGAAAACACAACTTTTTTTCCTGAAGCCTGCCATTTCCTTACTTTTTCAAGCGCTTCTTTTCGGTTCAACAGCTTTTTTGAATTACTCATAAATCTTAACTTCTTTGGAAGGATTAGCTGTGAGCTGGTTAAAAGTTACATTGATGATATTTTCCAACAATTTAACGTATACTTTGCGATTGTAATAATATGATAAAAGATAGCCGATTTCTATGAAGCGCAATTGGGATGATGAAGATACTCTGGCTGATAGGGTACTCTATCACCTTATCATGATGCTTGGTGTACTCGTCAGAAGCATAAGTCGTAAAAATTCAACGGCTATAGCGTATTTAATAGGCGATTTTCTTTATAGCGTTCTTAAAATGAGGCGCCCGCTTGTTGAAAAAAATCTTGCACTGACCTTTCCTGAAAAAAATATATCTGAAATCAACACTATTGCCCGCCAGGTTTATCGGAATCAGGCCGAGAATATGATCGAAGTGCTTCGTCTTCCCATGATCAAGACTACTGAAGATGCTGCCCGATTGCTTGATGTTGATGCCAGTTCTATTTTTGCAAAAACCATCGACAAAAACAAAGGCGGGGTGTTGGTTTCTGCTCATTTCGGGAACTGGGAACTCCTCGCTTTTTGTAGTGGCTTACTTGTGATTCCAGTAAGCATTGTGGTCAAAAAAATAAAAAATCATGCAATAGATGAGCAGATTAATGTGTGGAGAACGATGCAAGGCAACAGGATTGTCTATGACGATAATGCCCTTCGAGAGGGTCTGAGAACTCTCCATAAAGGCGGGCTCTTAACCATTCTTGCTGATCAGTCCGATTTGATCGGCACATTTTTTATTGAATTTCTTGGGCGCAGAACCACTGTTTTTCTTGGCCCAGCCTATCTTGCCCTTAAAGCCGGAGTACCGCTCTTCGTCGTTATGTGTCGCCGAACTGAGAGTGGACGTTATACAGTCGAAATTGAGGAAATTGATCTTACTGGACTTGGTACTGCCAAAACCGATGCAGAAGAACTTGTTCGCCGCTATACCAAAGTGATGGAGCGCTTTATCTACCGCTACCCTGAAGAGTGGCTCTGGCTCCACAACCGCTGGAAAAGAAAAGAGATGCTTTAATATCATTATGGAATGCGTTAGGGGATGATATCAATGTCCTCCCCTAATTCCCTATGATGTAATTGGTTTTTTATTTACTTTAAAATCATGTGTTTTTTTACGTTCGTAAAAATTCGAACCCTTTATATCGGGAATACTGTTTTACTGTGCATAACTCTCCAAAATCATTGGTTTATGAGCGACGCATAATTTTATGCGTGGTAACGATTAATCAAGGAGTTTATTATCATGTCTGGGCAGATCAATGAGCTTGCGACTCTTTTCGCTGATGATTTTAACAGTCCATTAAATCCAGCTAACTGGGACTACAACCACTGGCAAAGTGGCGCTTCAAACACTTCATTTAACGGACGTACTCAATACCGCCAGTCTCTTCCTGGCGTGTCAAATGGCGAATTACATCTTGAACTTGATACATACAATCCTACCAATGGGCCTGTGCCGTCTTTTTATGGCTCTGAAGTCATTACTCATAATCTTTATTCACCCGGGGTTTCTTTCGAAATAAAGGCCCATTTCGAAAATCCGTTGGCAGCTGGTATCGTGGGAGGTATGTTTGGATACTCTAATTTTATAGGCCTCAACCATGATGAGATCGATTTTGAAGCGTTGTCGAATACTCCAAACCAGATTCATACCAACGACTATGCGAATGAACCTCTTGGCGTAGGTCATCCTCAATTTACCACCATTTCCAGTGCAATAACCGTAGAACACACCTATCGCATCGAATGGTTCCCAAATGCAATACGATGGTTTGTTGACGGTCAGTTAGTTCGTGAGCAGACCGATCATATTCCACAGCATCCAATGGCACTACGGTTGGATATTTATGCTCCAGCTGCGGAATGGGCAGATGCTTTCAGTGGAGAACTGAAGCCAGTTACTATTGCAAGTGCCAATACAGCCTATTTTTTCGATATCGATTCGGTGCGTATTGCACAGCTACCACAAATTCTAACTGGTACGTCCGGAAACGACATTTTTAATGGTGATGCAGGGGTTAAGACTGTTCTGTTTTCAGGAAATGAAGCCAATTTCACAATCTCTCAGTTTGGATCAGGATTTGCAATCAAAGATAATGTTGGCACTGGCGGTAGTGACACGGTTATCAATATCGATACGCTTCTTTTCAATGACCATACCCTTACAATTGCTGCAACGCCAACGGTTAATCTTTTGGAATCATACCGCATTTATAAGGCTGCATTTGATCGCGTTCCAGATTATGGTGGGTTAGGATATTGGTTTAAGGTTATGGATCATGGGGCCTCTTTAACTGATATAGCAGGAGGCTTTATCGGGAGTAATGAGTTTAAAGCCATGTATGGTGACAATCCGAGCGACTCGACCTTTGTCAGCCTTCTCTATCACCATGTTCTCGGCAGGGATCTTGATCCGGGAGGTTACGATTTCTGGATGAATGACTTGAAAGTGGAGAGTCGTGCACAGGTGCTGGCGCATTTCTCTGAATCGGCTGAGAACATTGCCAATGTAGCTGGTGTCATTGCCAATGGGATTATCTATGAGGTTTATGCAGGGTGAAATGGATAAAAAAAATTAAAGAGAGGGGAGAAAATGCTTATCCAAAACTATGTGGTTCAACAAAAAAGTGTTGGTGTTGACCAGATCACGGATTACAGTTTACAACTATGGCATAATGGTGATGTTGTTATGCTTGAAGGTCCCGTGAGTATCAGCGTCACTTTATTTCATCGTATGACCGAATCTGAGCCCTTTACTTATGAACCTACAAAGCATATTGTTCTCTCTTCGGGGCAACCCCAAATATTTTCATTAGAAGAAGGTAGTATTGACTATCCTGGAGATTGGAATATGGAGATTGTCATTCAACCAATCGACACCACCCCACCCACAGTTATTATTTTCAGCCCTCCCAGCGACACCACACGTGTTTTCGTCAACAGCAATATCGTTTTGTTCTTCAGCGAGCCGGTTCAAATGGGTACGGGAACCATTGCTATCCATAGTGGCTCTGCAATAGGTCCCGTTATCGCAAGCTACGATGCCCCGACGAGTTCAAACCTCACTGTTTCAGGAAATACACTCACCATCAACCCATCAGACGACCTTGTTGAAGGTACGCACTACTTTGTTACTGTAGACCCAGGTAGCATTAACGACATAGCAGGCAACAGTTATTCTGGCACTACCTCCTATAATTTCACAACAACAACAACAATTCTATCTGGAACCGCGGGTAATGATACCTTTTATGCTGTAGCAAGCAACCAAACTTATGATGGTCGTGGTGGTATAGATACCGTTGTTTTTAACGGTAAGGAAGATAACTACTCAATCGCTTTAGCGGTATCTGGTTTTTCTGTTAAAGATAATGTCGGTACTGATGGTACTGATACCGTTGTCAATATTGAAAAGCTTCAGTTCACCGACCATACCCTGACTATTGCCGTAGCACCTACCGAGACACTTCTTGAGTCATACCGCATCTATAAGGCAGCCTTTGATCGTGCCCCAGATTATGGTGGGTTAGGGTATTGGTTTAAGGTTATGGATCATGGAGCCACTTTAACTGATATAGCTGGAGGTTTTATTGGGAGCAATGAGTTTAAAGCTATGTATGGTGACAACCCAACGGATTCGACCTTTGTCAGCCTTCTCTATCACCATGTTCTCGGCAGGGATCTTGACCAGGGAGGTTATGATTTCTGGATGAATGACTTGAAAGTAGAGAGTCGTGCACAGGTTCTTGCACATTTCTCTGAATCAACTGAGAATATCGCAAACGTTGCTGGTGTCATTGCCAACGGGATTATTTATGAACAGTATGTTGGCTAAAGATTAGGTGGATCTTTATTTTCCCCTGGGCCTTTCGGATCAATGCAGTTCACCTCAGCATCATGTATATTGCATGCGAGGTTGAACTTTTTTTTATTTGCCTCAGGTGTAGGGAAATTTTTTTAACAGGAGTTTGTACTGTGCGATATGCATGTCGCCCCCTAATTTTTTAATTTTTGTATGGATTCCAAAAATCTTCCTCATCTGCCGCGTCTTGACCATGTGCGTTTTTTTGCTGCTAATCTGGTCTTTTTCTTTCATGTCATTCACTACTACTATCTTCATTGGCAGCCGCTGATTGACTATCCGTGGATGGGGCTGATCAGTGAGGGGCATACCGGAGTTGGCCTCTTTTTTACATTATCCGGTTTTTTGTTCATGCTGATTGCGTTGCATAACCCTGAAATCGATTATAAACATTTTATACGCAACCGATTCCTGCGGATTTTTCCAATGTTTTTGACGGTGTTTTTTATTGCAATTTCTATTGGACGTGATGATTTCAGGGCACAGGATATTCTCTATCTCTTTTTTTCCAATCTTGGTAAAGCTCCGACATCTATTCATTTTATTACGGGTGCGGCATGGACTATTTCACTGGAGTTTACTTTTTATCTTCTTTTTCCCTTTCTCGGACGATTTGCTCGTGAAAAGGGGCCTAAGTACCTGATCCAATTGTTGGTTCTGATGTTGTTGTTCAAACTGGGGGCTTATGGAGTGACCGAGCGCAGTACGCACATGTTGTATTCCACACTCGTTGGGCGTTTTGATCAGTTTCTCATTGGTATGTTAGCGGCACTGCTTTACAGCCGTCACAAGCAGGTTCTGTATCGGCATGGGAGGCTGCTCCTGTTGATTACTGTTGTTGTGGTTTTTCTCAACGCAGCTGTTCAGGCAAGGTATGCAAGCTTTTTCCTCGCAAAACCAAAACAGGTGTTCTGGATTTTCTGGTCGATGCTGGAAGCTGGTAATTGGGCTCTGTTTATTTCAGCGTGGGTATCGGCCAAGTTTGAATTACCGAAATGGCTCGACAGATTAATGCGCCGTGGTGGTGAAATCAGTTTTTCTTTCTATCTCATGCATGCACTGGTTATATACTTGGCATTCGAGGCATTTGGAGTATTGAAATTCACTGGTAATATCATAGCAGATGGCATCCTGACAGCTGTTGGACTTTATATTCTGACCTGGACAGCTGCTACGCTAAGCTATGAAACCATTGAAAAACCATTTCTTGGGCTTCGCAGCGGATATGGCAGGCAGCTGAAACAAGTGTCTTGAAAGAAAGGTTTTTCAAACTGCATGAAATGAATGTCGTCCCCTAAGTGGTTGGAGCATATCTTTTTCGAATGTTTTTATAGAGGCGGATTAATTGACCTGCAAAAGTTTGATAGAGTGAATGGAGTTCACTTTCCCGTTCCGCCAACTGTTTTTGAAGCTGCTTAATTTCTATTTCCTGTTCAGTTAATGCGGAGCTGACATGCGAGTAGAGCATGAGTACAAATGGTTCAGGGAAATATTTTCTGATAAGTGCTTCCTTATCTTCCAAAAACAGATTGTCAGGATTTGTTGATGAATATCCGTTCTGAGTCCATACAGCAATGATCTTATCTTTGTATGTTCGTCGTATATTACTGTTGCCGAACCAGTTCATATTGAATGCCCAATCGGCCAAAGCTAAATATTTGGTGTCGAATTTTCCTAATTGTTCAAACACTTTCTTCCGATAAAATATCGCTTGATGGCAGATGTTTTTTTCAATAAGCTTGAAATTGGAAAATTCGCCATCATATATGCGTCCATTTTTCCCCAATTGCACGTTACCATATATCACGTCTGAGCAATCAGCTTCCGGGCTGGTCAGGATATCGCTCAGCACATTGTTATTAACCATAATATCATCGCTTCCAAGAAAATAAAGCCATTCACTTGCACTCAAGTCAATGCCCTTGTTCATGGCATCATAAATACCATTATCTTTTTCTTTAATGACTCGTATATGTGGGTATCTGTCCGAATATCTTCGTAAAATATCATGAGAGCCATCTGTCGAAAGATTATCGATAATCAAGTGCTCTTTGTTTGCGTAAGTCTGTTGGGCTACGCTGAGAATGCAGGTTTTTAGATGTTTTGCTGAGTTGTAGGTCGGTGTAATGATCGATATTTTCGGGTAACTCATAGAATACGGTCCTTATTTGAAGCCATCCAATTGCGCTTCGATCATTTTTAAAATTACTCCTGCCATGTCAGTCTCGGCTTTCCATCCCGTCAAAAGTAATGCTTTTCGGGCATCGCCGCAACCGTATGGAATATCGGTAGGACGGAATATCAAAGGGTCAATATCGGTATGATTCTGCCAATCAAGACCAAAATGCCGAAAAGCCAGTTCGGCAAACTCGGAGAGTGCATGACTTCTGCCTGTCGCGATGACAAAATCTTCTGCCTTTTCTCTTTGCAGCATGCGCCACATCGCGTCAACATATTCTGGAGCCCATCCCCAGTCACGCTGAATGGTCGTATTGCCTAACTGAAGTCGTTCCTTGCTTCCACTGGCGATACGGCATGCAGAAGCAATAATTTTTCGGGTAACAAACCGTTCAGGACGCAAAGG
>CAIPYV010000120.1 GCA_903869365.1 uncultured Chlorobiaceae bacterium | reverse complement strand
GGAAGGAGCTTGAGAATCCATCTCGGGGTTATCGACATCATCTGAGGCGGCGTCTTGGTCGTATTCGCCAGATTTCTTGCAACATGGGTTGTTACACTGCGCTGCAGCAGACTGCTGGGTTCCTGTTGTGAGTTTGACATGGTCTCTTCGAATGGTTTAAGAGTTGATCTTTAAATAATATTCTTTCAGGGAGTTATGATAAGCTTGGCAATAATAGTAGCCAGGGTTTGATGCTGTTTATTGAAATTACAAAGTTCAAGCAACGGGGTATTGCCGATCAAATCGGTAAGCTTTTGAGCAATATGTGCCATGTGTGGGAGTTTTATGGAGACCGCCTCTAATGCGGATACTGAAGATGAATGCCGCATTTACTACACAAATGTATACTATAAAAATGGTGCATCCTATGCCGTAAAGAATTTATATTAACAATTGTTTACCCTGATAGCAAAAAAATTATCAGAGAACACCAACCAATATCCGCCCCGCTGTTGTCCAACGTCAGAATGAGCCATAGTCTCAGCTAAAAAAAGACCATCCCCAGAAGAATGGCCCTGTTACTGATGGCAACAACACTGCAGCTCATTTGTTAACCACTCAACATAATCACGAATTAACAAGACATTGTAAATCCCATATACACGGCATATTGCATACTCTTGATAAGGTAGCTGGCTCCGCTCTCCATGTTCGGAGCAAAACTCTTGATACCGAAACCTGATTGACCAGAGAGGGGAAAAATTGCAGGCTACGAGAGCCATCCCTTTTTCCGCTTCCGATATGCTGGCAGCTTCTTTAATCAGAAGATACTTTTCTTGCGCATTAATGAAACGAGGGCTTGTTTCTTCGATGAGCAACTGACTGCCTGACGCCTGCTTGATCCAGTTCCGTATCGTTTGATCATTAAGACCCATTTCCTTACTCACCTTGGTAATACTTTCGTTATTAGGGGGTAAAACCCGTCTTAAAATACTTACCTTTATTGATCTCGAATAGCCCATCTTGTCTCCTTGGTTGAGGCGACATCCATCCATATTAACACATAGGGGTATGGGCTTTTAAACCAGGCCTTAATTTAAGTGTTGGAAACTTTTTCAGTGATCTGAGTTTCGGACAAGCTATCACTACCAGTAACTCTGTTCTTCCAACTGACCCAACCCCAAACGCCCTCGGCACTGGCGCAGAATTGATTTACACGACAGAAAGAGCGAAATTTACAGCAGGCCTCACGGAAGCGGGAACAACAACTACTGCCAGTGCTGTATCATCGGTTTCTAACGCGAATCACTTTGATGATATTAGATATTTCAGGGTAAAGTATAAATTTGGCGGCGCAGGCCTGCTGAGTGGTGCAGGTGGTATTTGATTGATGGGTAAGAGTTGTGCTGTCAAGGCCGTGGGATAATGTCTTGCGGTAAGCAAGCACAACTCTTTTTTGTTGTACAATCCAAAGCACTCAAGCAACGCGCAAACCGGTATAAGATTCCGCCGTCACTTCAGCATAAAGCCTCAGTTGGTCGCCACAATCAGCATAATGGGGAACTTTAACCATTTATCGTTATACTATCTTTACATCATTATTTGCGCTTACGTTACCGCCGCACGAGATAAGATAGAGAGCATCCCATTGAAGACAGCTCTGATCGAGGGAGTTCGCGCATGTATTCCAATCTGCGGATAAATAAAAACCATGATGAAACAGGATCAGCAGCATTACATTTATTAATAGAACACAACAGAGGAATAAAGATGATTCCAGAGAAATTAACAGAAGTATTAAAGCACGACGGAGTGGTTGCTATAGCAACATTGGGGCAGGATGGACCTCACATGGTCAATACCTGGAACAGTTATATCCGAATTACTGATGCTGAACGCCTCTTGATTCCAGTCGGGTACATGCATCGTACAGAAGCAAACATTTCGTTTAACAATCAGGTATTGATTACCTTGGGAAGCCGCAAGGTCCCCGGAAATATTGGCCCTGGCGCCGGTTTTCTGATTAAAGGTATAGCGAGCATAGAAACCTCCGGTTCTGATTTTGAGGTAACCAAAGCAAAATTTTCATGGGCACGTGCAGTAATGGCGGTAACTGCCAATTCCATTGAACAGACATTGTAAAGAGTAGCAACAAAAAAGCATCCTGGGGAACTATCCCAATGGCAACAAAACAGAAAAGCATTAACCCGATCACTTCATCTGAGTTACGCTCTCTTGCTGAAGAACGCCTGAAGGAAAAACACCTCAGCACTTCCATCTCAGTACTGCCGTTTCACTTGAAGAAATGCTCAGGCTTGTCCATGAACTCGAGGTTCACCAGATAGAGCTTGAAATGCAGCAGGAAGAGGTGGTCCATGCCAGGACGGCGCAGGATGAATGTCTTGGCAGGTACACTGAGCTTTATGACTCATGCCACAGATGAAATTGAATTGCTCCAGAAAATATGCAGCATCATGGTCGATACCGGCGGTTACCGTATGGCATGGGTAGGCTATGCAGAACACGACCATCTATTCTTCTCATTCCGGTGCTTTTAATGCAGAGGAGACAAACCTTCTCACAGCACTTGCGGATAATCTGTCGTATGGAATCACAATGGTACGAACCCGTGAGGCAAAACAACGCTCAGAGGATGAACTTAAGCAAAGTGAAGAACGGTTCAGAAAGTTCTTTGAAGGCCATTATTTATCGCGCGCATACTTGCCGTAGCCGATGTACTTGAAGCTATGGCCTCGCATCGACCTTACCGGGCCTCTTTAGGCATTGAAGCTGCCATCAGTGAGATTGAGACACAACGTGGCAGCTTATTCGATCCTAAAGTAGCTGATGCCATTCTCCGACTGTTTCGCGAAAAAGACTATCATCTCCCGGTCTGATTTTCTCGGTACTTTCTTTCTCAGCACTTTATTATACTTTCCCCGGGGCATACAGCAGCGCATGCAGGTTCACTATGATGACCGACGCAATCAACACAGAGAGATTCATTGATAACATAGCTATCCTCACCAGGTGAAATAGCATGTACCGGACATTCAGGTTCGCAGGCGCCACAAAAAATACAAGTATCAGTAATACGATGTGCCATAACAGTCAGATTCTGGTTATAAGTATTTAAAAAAAGATGTTAATCAAAAAAAACATCATCTTTCAAGCGCACAAGTATGCTCTTTTTTGAACACATTTCATAATTCAAATCCAATTTAACCAAAACCCCTTTTTTCTTTCCCAATCAGGACTCAGCACTCAGGACTTTCGTCTCAGCACTACCGTCGCTGAATGTGATTGATCACCTCGGCCAACCGATCAATCTCATCCTTGGTATTATAGAAAGCCAGCGACGGTCGTACCGTCCCCTCAACTCCGAACCTTCGCAACGACGGCTGCGTGCAGTGGTGGCCAGCCCGGACAGCAATACCCTCCCGGTCAAGCAGTTTGCCGACCTCTTCATTCGGCAGATTGTTAAGCACAAACGAGAGCACACCAACCTTGTTGCGAGCCGTACCGATCATGCGCAAGCCCGGAATTCTGATCAGCTTTTCAGTCGCATACTCTGTCAACTCATGCTCGTAACGCCCGATATTGTCAATCCCGATTTTACGCACATAGTCAAGCGCAGCCCCAAGCCCCACAGCATCACCGATTGAGGGCGTTCCCGCTTCAAACTTTGCCGGTGCCTCATTGTAGATGGTCTCCTCAAAGCGCACATCCTGAATCATGTTGCCGCCGCCCTGCCACGGAGGCATAATCTCAAGCAGTTCCCGTTTACCATAGACTACGCCGATGCCGGTAGGAGCGAAAATCTTGTGTCCTGAAAAGACAAAGAAATCAGCATCAAGATCCTGCACATTGACCGGAATATGGGCAACCGACTGTGCCCCGTCAATCAGCACCTTGGCGTCAAACCGTTTGGCTAACTGAATCATCTCCCTCACCGGCAGAATGGTGCCAAGACCGTTCGAAGCCTGGGTCAGCGAAACAAATTTTGTACGAGGCCCGAGCAGTCTGGTGTACTCCTCCATGATAATTTCCCCACGGTCGTTGACCGGTACAACCTTGATGCGCGCCCCTTTTTCCTGGGCAAGCATCTGCCATGGCACAATATTGGCATGGTGTTCAAGGATGGAGAGCACAATCTCATCACCCGGCTGGATAAACTTCCGTCCCCAGGTCTGGGCAACCAGATTGACCCCCTCGGTAGTGCCCCGCACATAGATGATTTCCGAAGCCGACGAAGCACCGATGAACTGCCTGATTTTCTCACGGGCACCCTCATAAGCGTCCGTGGCACGGGCAGCAAGCGTGTGAGCACCGCGATGGATATTCGAGTTGTCGGTGGCATAAAACTGGGCAACCGCATTGATAACGCTGAGCGGCTTCTGTGTTGTTGCTGCATTGTCGAACCAGACTAACTGCTTGCCGTGAATCTTCTGGTGAAGTACAGGAAAGTCCTTGCGAATGGTCAAGACGTCAAAGCCTTCAGGCTGGTGTATCGGCGCTTGAGGCTCACGCAGAAAGTAATAAGGCTCATGGGGAGCATCAGGCAGACTGAACGGTAAAGAGCTGCTGCCGAGTGTTTCCGGACTCCCTTTTACCGCCTGCCGACTGCTTACTTCCGACTTTCTACTTTCCATTTCCCAAGGCACTCCGGTCGGGGAGGACTGGGCGCTTCGCAACGACTGAAACACTGCCTCAAGATTCGGGCTGCCCTGCTCCTGTTCAAAAGTTCTATAAAGGTTTTCCGCATAACATTGCCCTTCACCAGGAAGCCCCCCATTTATTGTCGTAAAAAACGGAGCAATGCTTTCCGGACGAGCTTCTGAAAAACCATCAGCACTCTCCGGTGTCGGAGGCAGGCTGCGCAGGATAAACTGGTCAAACCCGTAAGAGCCATCCTTGTTTTCCGCATAGTTCTGCTGCTCGGTCAGTTTATCGGCATGATGTCCCAGTGGCTCCTGCTTTTTTTCAGGAGTTCCAGGCAGAAAATAGAAATCATGCTCCGATGCTGCCGGAAGCGCCCCGACAGCATCCGTTTCATATCTCGGCACAGAAGCAGCTTCAGGCGCCTCATTGAACAGACGGCTCGCAATCTGCGCAATAAACGCCGGGTTCAGTGCCTCACTTTCGATTCCCGGAATATTTTGTTGCTCATCATCTCTCGGCATAAGTCACAAAGGTAAGGTTATTTCGTTTTAGTCCCTAACAAGCGATGTTCGTAATCATGATAATAGCCCACCTCCACATTCTCAAGGATAGCAAGAGCATCATCAGTCAGAACAGCCAGTGAAGAATAGAGCGTCAGCAGATAAGAAGCCACACCAAGCTTGTCAAGTCCCATCAGCCTTGCCGAAAGACTCGGGCTGATTTCACCAGGGATTCCCGCCTGATGCAGTCCAACCACACCCTGCTCATTTTCACCGACACGAACCAGAATAATATTCGTCGTCCCTTGTCCCGATTTGTTGTTCTTGTTGATCTCCAGCTTGTCACTCGGAATAAGCGGTACACCACGCCATGTCAGCACAGGAGTTCCAAACAGGTTGATCGTGGCAGGAGGAACACCACGCCACGTGCACTCACGCTCGAAAGCAGCAATAGCTTTAGGATGAGCAATAAAGAAAGCTGGTTTTTTCCACACTTTTGTCAGCAGATCATCAAGATCATCCGGTGTCGGAGTGCCGTAGCGGGTACTGATACGCTGGCCAGGATCAGCAGAGTGAAGCAGGCCGAACTCACGGTTATTGATAAACTCCCACTCCTGACGCTCCTTGATGCCCTCGATCGTCAGACGCATCTGCTGCTCAATCTGGTTGTAAGGTTCATTGTAGAGATCGGAGACGCGGGTATGAACACGCACAACCGTCTGAATAGCCTGAAGCGAGTATTCACGAGGCTTATTCGAGTAATCCACATAAGTTTCAGGGATCTCGATATTTTCAGCGAATCCGGCCACAAGGTCAATATGTTTCTCCCCGTGCGTGTTAACGGTGGAGCGTATTTTCAGATACTCCTCAACGGCCGTACTAAATGTCTCCTTTAAAGCAGGAGATTCCTTGAACAACTTGTCGATATCAGCACTTGAAAGAGAGAAGAACGAACCAGGCGTAATGGTGCGGATAGTGACCGATGATGGTTTTTCGGAAACCAGATCCTCATCACCGAAATACTCACCCTCAGACAGCAGAGCCAGACGCAGATCCTCCCCATGCAGTCCCTTGCTTAAAATCTCAACCTGACCATGAGCAATAATAAAAATCTTGTGACGATCTTCACCTTCAAGGATCAGGGTGTTGCCAAGTTCAGCCTCTTCAAGCACAAACTTTTTGGCAATGCTGGCGATAATCTCATCATCAAACGAAGAAAAGAGGGGAATATTCCTCAAAGACTGAGGACTGAAGGAAGGGGTTCCCTCGTGAAAATGGATACCAATTCTTTCGGGTTTCTGCAACTCAATCTTTGTACGGTTGACACGGTAGGTGCCGGCAGCTACATGTACCCAGGGAAGGAGCTTGAGAATCCATCTCGGGGTTATCGACATCATCTGAGGCGGCGTCTTGGTCGTATTCGCCAGATTTCTTGCAACATGGGTTGTTACACTGCGCTGCAGCAGACTGCTGGGTTCCTGTTGTGAGTTTGACATG
>CAIPYV010000119.1 GCA_903869365.1 uncultured Chlorobiaceae bacterium | reverse complement strand
GGTTTTTCGCTTGTCGAGCTTGAAATCATTGTCAGAAGTATGGCGGAGGCTGCCCGAAAAGCGGGAGTCATGATTGTGACCGGCGATACCAAGGTGGTAGGGAAGGGGCAGTGTGACAAAATTTTTATCAATACCTCGGGGTTAGGTTCTGTTATGGCAGGGGTCAATCTCTCCTGTCGCAACCTTCAGGTGGGCGACACTCTTATTCTTTCAGGGACGGTGGGAGATCATGGCATGGCCATCATGACTTCGCGCGAAGAGCTCTCCTTTCAGTCGAAGATAACGAGTGATTGCGCCGCATTGAATTCCATGATTATCGCTGTGCTTGATGCCGTGCCAGCGATTCATGCCATGCGTGACCCGACAAGGGGTGGGGTGGCAGCGACGCTGAATGAACTGGCCGTCTCTTCTGCTGTGGGTATTGAAATCAATGAGCTATCAATTCCTGTAAAACCGGATGTCCGTGGTGCCTGCGAACTGCTCGGCATCGATCCGCTCCATGTGGCCAACGAAGGCAAGCTGGTTCTCTCCGTGGCAAGTGAGTATGCCGAAGCGGTTCTCGATGTGCTGCGTTCTTTTGAACATGGAAGGGATGCCGTTATCATCGGGGAAGTTGTTCATGAACATCCCGGGATGGTTGTCATGAGAACAGCATTCGGCAGTCGACGAATTATTGATCTGCCCCTTGGCGAACAACTGCCGAGAATCTGCTGACCTATTGGGCGCTGTGCAATTTTAATTCAATCGACCTGACTCCGCCTGACGTTTGAGATCATCATTTGCATAGATCACAACTTCAACGCGTCGGTTCTGCTTGCGACCCCACTCGGTATTGTTTGTCTCAACAGGCCTGGTTTCACCGTAGCCTATCGGGGATAACCTTTGACGTGATACACCGTATACTTTTAGAAGATTAGCTACCGCATCCGCCCTTTTCTCGGAGAGTATCTGATTTGCATCTCTGTTACCAGTATTATCGGTATGCCCCTCTATCACAAGACTCGTGTCATGATAGTGGTTGAGAATATGAGCAAGTTTCTCAATCTCATACCTGCTTGTCGAGGTTAATGTTGCAGAGCCAGTTGAAAAAAGGATACCGGAATCAAATATTACCCTGATTCCTTCACCTTCACGGACAACTCTTGCTCCTTTGATATCATGACCGATTTCAGCAGCCTGTTTGTCCATATAATCACCAATAAGCGCTCCTCCCGCACCGCCTATAACAGCACCAATAAGCGCACCCTGAACGAAATTACCGTGTCTGCTTCCGATAATTCCTCCGATAATGCCACCTCCGGCAGCACCAATACCTGCACCGCGTCCTGCATTGGAAGATGACTCGCATCCCCAGTTCAATGAGGTGACAGCAAGAACGAGGAGGAATACAAACGGTTTGGTAAGTTTTTGCAGGGGTATCATAGCGTTAACATCTTATGTATTAAGGAAATTGTAAAAATAAACATCATGCGTTTACATAAAAAAAGGATCAGTCTCAAGCAAACCGTTTGCAAGAAAACAACAAGAATCTTTCTCAAAAAGTTTACCGTGTAAAAAGCAGTAAATTTGGAGAGCAATATTGCGTTGAGCGCTAAAGCGTATCCAGTACACGCTCAAGCTTTTGTGTGACTTGTATGCCGAACTCCTCCAAATCAGGGTTTCCTATGGCGGAAAACCTTGCTATCGGGTCCATGAACATGACGGCAGTTTTCCCGTCATCCCTGGTATAAATCACAACATTACAGGGCAGCAGTATCCCAAGATTTATTTCCCCGCTTATTGCTTCATAGGCGATAGTTGGATTACAGGCACCGAGAATGATGTAATCTCTGAACTCCCTCTGCAGTTTCGCGGCAAATATTTTACTCATATCGATTTCTGTGAGCACACCGAATCCTTCCTTTGCCAGTTCTTCACGCACCTTCTGCTGAGCATCAGCAAAGGGCATATCCACTGTTTTCCCAAATGCATAGGGTGTTGTCAAGTCCATCGGTCATCTCCTGTTTTATTATTGGTGTTACATCGAAGGGTCAAAGCGTATTTTGACAGAACCCTCGGAAATCCTCGGGATGACACAGGCGGGATGGTCGCTGCCGAGGATTTGCTGCTACCTTTTTTACATGTTGAGGGAGCGTTTTTCTATGGCGAGGGCGGCTTCGCGTACCACTTCGGAAAGGCTTGGGTGAGGGTGGCAGGTACGGGCGATATCTTCGGATGAGGCTTTGAACTCCATGGCGAGGGCTCCTTCCGCGATGAGATCGGAGGCGCTTACTCCTATGATGTGGATGCCGAGGATTTCGTCGGTTTTGGCGTCGGCAAGCATTTTTACGAATCCTTCGGCGTCGCCGAGTCCGAGTGCTCGACCGTTGGCGGCAAAGGGGAACTGGCCGGTTTTGTAGTCCCTGCCTTCCTGGCGGAGCTGCTGTTCAGTTTTACCTACCCAGGCTATTTCGGGGGTGGTGTAGATGACCCAGGGCATGCTGTTGTAGTCGATGTGTGGTTTTTGGCCGGCAATGAGTTCAGCTACCATGACTCCTTCATCTTCTGCCTTATGGGCGAGCATTGGACCGCGGACGACATCTCCGATGGCGTAGACACCGGGTGCGGCAGTTGCGCAGTGGTCGTTGACAGGAATGAAGCCGCGTTCGTCAATCTGTAGGCCGATGGTTTCGAGGTTGAGGTTTTCAGTATTAGGTGTTCGTCCTACGGAGACGATGAGTTTGTCGCATTCAAGGATGTGACTGGATCCCTGGTCGTCGGTGTACTCTATGCTGATGCCCTCTGCACTCTGTTTTGCCTGCCCTATCCTGACGCCAAGTTTGATGTGGAGTCCCTGCTGATGGAAGAGTTTTGAAGCTTCTCGAGCAATGCTTTCGTCAGCGGCTCCTAAAAATGATGGCATGACTTCGAGGACGGTGACTTCTGCGCCGAGTCTGCGCCAGACTGACCCTACTTCAAGACCGATGACGCCAGCGCCGATAACGCCAAGTTTTTTTGGCGCTTCGCTGAATTTAAGGGCCCCTTCGTTGTCGCAGATGGTGAGGTTGTCGACCTTCACGTTGGGGATGTGGCGGGCTTTTGAGCCGGTGGCGATGATGACTTTCTGTGCGAGCACCTCTTCTTCTTCCTCACTGCCGGTAATGATGATGCGGTATCCAGCATCAGTTTTTCCGGCAAATGATCCTCGTCCCTTGAGAAGAGTGATTTTGTTTTTGCGGAAGAGAAATTGGATACCAGCTGTCATTCTGGTGACAATATCCTCTTTCCGCTTCTGCATTTGTGCAATATCGATGCTGACGCCACTGACGCTGATGCCATGGCTTTGGAGGTGATGTGATACTTTTTCATAGACCTCTGACGAAGCGACAAGCGCTTTGAGGGGTATGCAACCGGCGTTGAGACAGGTGCCGCCTAGGCGGGGCTGGCCTGTTGGATCGTCGTAAGAGCTGAATTCGCAGCAGGCTACTGAGAAGCCGAGTTGCGCGGCCCGGATTGCAGCAATGTAGCCTCCCGGGCCAGCACCGATTACAAGTATGTCGAATTGTCTGTTCATGGTTTGGGTTCTTTGCGTTATAGGTCGAGTAAGAGGCGTGTCGGGTCTTCCAGTGCATCCTTGATGGCAAGAAGGCCAAGAACCGCTTCTTTTCCGTCGATGATGCGGTGGTCGTATGACATGGCCAGATAGTTCATGGGTCGTATAACAATCTGGCTGTTTTCGACAACTGCCCGTTCGGTTGTGGCATGGATGCCGAGGATGGCCGATTGGGGAGGGTTGATGATTGGTGTTGAGAGCATTGAGCCGAAGACACCTCCGTTGGAGATGGAGAAGGTGCCGCCAGTGAGTTCTTCTATGGAGAGTGTACCGAGTTTTGCCTTTGTGGTGTAGTCCGCGATTTTGCGTTCGATTTCGGCTATACTCATCTGGTCGGCATTGCGGAGGATGGGGACCACAAGGCCTCTTGGAGAGCTGACGGCTATGCCGATGTCGAAGTATCCGTGGTAGATGATGTCTCTGCCTTCCACGGAGGCGTTCAGAACGGGATATTTGCGCAGCGCGTGCACTGTCGCTTTGACAAAGAATGAGACGATACCGAGCCTGACACCATGCTCTTTTTCGAAGGTTGCCTTGTAGCGCGTTCGCAGGTCGATGACAGCCTGCATGTTGACCTCGTTGAAGGTGGTGAGGATGGCGTTGGTGGCTTGTGACTGCAGAAGCCGTTCGGCAATGCGTGCCCGGAGACGGGTCATGGGGACGCGCTGTTCGGGACGTTCGGTTATCAGGGGATTTTCGAGGTGTGCCTCTACTGTCCTGAGCTTCGGCGCTGGAGGGGGTATGGGAGAGGCTGGTTCTGCTCCGGCTGCGATTGCAGCAAGAACATCGCTTTTGGTGATTCTGCCCTCTTTGCCCGTTCCTACTATCTGGGAAGCGTTTAATCCTGTCTCAGCCATAAGCTTTGCAGCTGCTGGCATGGCACTGGCTCCGTTACCCTGGGTGGCTGGCGGCTGGGGCAATTGAGTGACCGTGTTCCTCTCCTCTTGTGTTGCTGGCGCTGGCGAGTCTGCCGCTGGTTTGCCTTCGGTGTCAATGCGAGCGAGTACCTGGTTGGCAAGGACTGTACCTCCGTCTCCGACAAGTATTTCAAAGAGTATGCCGTCTGCGGGTGATGGAACGTCGAGGATTACCTTGTCGGTTTCGATTTCGAAAAGGTTTTCGTCTTCAGTGACGGTATCTCCTGGTTTCTTTTTCCAGTTGAGCAATGTTGCTTCGGCAACAGACTCAGAGAGTTGGGATATGGTGACATCGATGATGGCCATTGGTGGTGGTTATTTGTTGAAAAAAACGCTGAACTCGCCGAATGCCTGGTCGAGCAGTGCTTTTTGCTCTATGGCGTGGGTTGCGCCGTACCCGCAGGCGGTTGAGGCTGAGGCAAGGCGGCCTGCGTAGCCGAACTGCTGGCCGGGTGTCATGGCTTTCATGATATAGTGCTGGAGAAAACGCCAGTATCCCTGGTTTTTTGGTTCGTCCTGGCACCAGACAATCTCCTTGAGTGCGGGGTAGTGAGCGAGCTGGCCGGCAAACTCCTCTGCAGGGAAAGGATAGAGTTGTTCAATACGGATGATTGCCACATTTTCGGCGGTGTTTTCGCTGCGGCGGTTGATGAGGTCGTAGTATACCTTGCCGGAGCAGGCGATCATTCGTTTGACTTCTTTCTGAGAGGCTGTTGTATCCGGAATGATGTTCTGGAAGTTTCCTGTAGCGAGATCGGCCAGCGGGGAGACCGCCTCCTTGTTGCGGAGCAGCGATTTCGGGGTGAGTATGATCAGTGGTTTACGGATCATGGTGGTTATTTGGCGCCGCAGCAGGTGAAAAATCTGGGCGGGATTGGTTGGCTGGCAGACCTGAATGTTGTTCTCGGCGCAGAGCTGCAGGAATCGCTCGGGTCGAGCGGAAGAGTGTTCTGGTCCCTGGCCTTCGTAACCATGGGGGAGCATGAGGGTAAGGGCTGATGCAAGCCCCCATTTGACCTCTCCGGAAGTGATGAACTGGTCAATGAGTACCTGCGCTCCGTTGGCAAAGTCTCCGAACTGCGCTTCCCAGATGACGAGGGTGTCGGGGGCAGAGATGGAGTAGCCATACTCAAATCCAAGAACAGCTTCTTCGGAGAGCACTGAGTCAATAATGGTAAAGAGCGCCTGATTGTCGGTGACATTCTGCAGCGGTATGTAAATGCCGGAATCCCATTTTTCTCGGTTCTGGTCGTGCAGGACAGCGTGACGATGGGAAAAGGTTGCCCTGCCGCTGTCCTGGCCGGTGATCCGAATGGGGTAGCCGCCGGCAACGAGGGAAGCAAAGGCGAGGTGTTCACCCATGCCCCAGTCGAGAGGCTGCTCACCCAGACCCATGCGGGCGCGGTCGTTTATGACCTTTTCAACGAGTGGGTGCAGCTTGAACTGGTCGGGGACTTTGGTTATCCGTTCTGCCAGTCGTTTGAGTTCGGCCATCGGGACGCCGGTTTCGGTAATCTCGTTGCCGCGTGCTGAGGGCTCGGACGTAAAGATGGTTTTGTTGACGAGGACGGGATTGGTACTGTATCGGCCTTCGTCAAGATCTTTACGGAACTGTTTGCTGAGTGTATCGGCGTACTCTTCAGGGATGACATTCTGTGATTCAAGCTTTTCGGCATAAAGTTTGCGAGTGCCCGGGTGTTTGTCGATCTTTTTGTACATGAGCGGCTGGGTCATGGCGGGTGTGTCCTGCTCATTATGGCCGAGTTTGCGGAAACAGATGATGTCGATGACGACGTCGCGTTTAAATGCCTGACGATAGTCCAGTGCCATCTGCGTTGCAAGAACAACGGCTTCGGGGTCGTCGCCGTTGACATGGAGCACGGGTGCTTCGATCATTTTGACAACGTCGGTGCAGTAGGTCGTTGAGCGGCTGTCGCGGGGGTCGGAGGTAGTGAAGCCGATCTGGTTGTTGATGACGATGTGCACTGTACCTCCGGTGCCGTAGCCTCGGGTAAGAGCGAGATTCAGTGTCTCCATGATGACTCCCTGGCCCGAGAATGCTGCATCGCCGTGTACCAGTATGGGGAGCACCTGTGAGCCATCTCTGTCGTTGCGACGGACTTGCCGCGCCTTGACTGCACCCTCGACAACGGGGTTGACAATTTCAAGGTGCGAAGGGTTGAAAGCAAGGGAGAGGTTGACGGGCCCGCCGGGTGTGGCCAGATCGCTGGTGAATCCCTGGTGGTACTTGACGTCGCCGGAAGGGAGATCATCGGCATGCTTGCCTTCGAATTCCGCAAAGAGGTCGAGCGGATTTTTCCCCATGATGTTGACCAGTACGTTGAGTCGACCACGGTGCGCCATGCCGATAACGATCTCCTGAACACCTGCTTTGCCTGCTCGCTGGATAAGTTCATCCATTGAGGCTATAAAGCTCTCTCCGCCTTCGAGGGAAAAACGCTTCTGGCCGATGAACCGGGTATGCAGGTAGCGCTCGAATCCTTCGGCTGCAGTGAGCCTCTGAAGGATGTGTTTTTTCTTGTCGGCAGTGAAATCGGGTTTTGAACGTCTTGTTTCGAGCTTTGCCTGCCACCAGCGCTTTTCAGTCTGGTCGGTGATGTACATGAACTCTATGCCGAGGGTGCCGCAGTAGGTTTCGCGGAGATTCTGCAGCAGTTCACGCAGCGGCATGGTTTCCCGTCCGAAGTAGGTGTTGCTGGTGTTGAAGACGATGTCCATATCGGTGTCGGAGAAGCCGTAAAAGGAGGGCTCAAGATCGGGCAGTGCGGGGCGCTCCTGACGCTTGAGGGGATCAAGATCAGCCCTGCGGGAACCGATGTTACGGTAGGCGGCGATGAGCTTCTGAACTGAGACCCGTTTACGACCGAGCTCAGCATCGGGACTGGCAACGACTCGGCAGATAGGACCTAGGCGGGCTCTTTCGGCAAACGATGCCTGTACGGGTGAGTGTGCGATATCTCGGCTGTCGGTACCGTTTGAACCCGGCACATTCTGCATGGCGTCAAAATAGGAGCGCCAGTGTTCAGAAACGGAGCCTGGATTATCCAGATACTCTTCATAAAGCTCTTCAAGGTAAGGGGCGTTGCCGCCGAAAAGATAAGAAGTGCTGCTATAGTGCTGCGTCATGGTTTGCCGTGCGTTTCAAGAGGGTTTGCGGGAAGGTGTGCGTCGGTATGATCCATTCTCTTGTAAATACTGTTCGCGGTGCCAGTGAATGATACCGAAGTATAAGATAATGAAGGGGTTGTTTAGAACAAATTCATAAAATAATTGTAAGTGGTGCTATCGGGGGAGGGGCAGTCAAAAAATTCTTGGTTTTTACTACTGGTATATCGATTATGGTATAACGATTTGAAATAATGTAGCTCCATCAAACGCTAACAGCCATAAAGAGTTGTTGATACGATGCCGTTAACACAGGAAGATATAACTGCCATTTGGCTGTCGCTGAAAATTGCATTTACGGCAACCGCTCTTTCATTGCCTTTCGGTTTTGCTATGGCATGCCTGATCGTGTTCAAAACATTCAGGGGGAAAATAGTGCTGGAGGTTCTTATCAATCTTCCGCTGACACTGCCTCCTGTGGTTATCGGTTATTTTCTTCTGCTGCTGCTCGGAAAAAACAGCTGGCTTGGACAACTCCTTAATGCATCAGGCTTTCCCGTCATTTTTACCTGGAAAGCTGCTGTTATTGCCTCGGCAACTGTCGGATTTCCTTTGCTTGTCCGCTCGATACGCCTTGGAATGGAGGCGATTGACCTGCAGCTTATCGAGGCATCCCGAAGCCTCGGAGCATCCTGGTCTGATAGTTTGTTCACGATTATTTTACCTCTTTCGCTCAGAGGGATCATAGCGGGATCGTCACTCATGTTTGCAAGAAGTCTTGGGGAGTTTGGCGCGACCATTATTGTTGCCGGAAATATTCCAGGCGTGACACAAACCATTCCTTTGGCTATCTATGATTATGCAAGTTCCCCTTCAAGTGGCACCATGGCCTTGTCGCTGTGTGTAGTCTCTGTAGTTATTTCAGTTGCTGTGCTTTTGCTGCACGAACTCCTTGGCAAACAGTTTGATAGGAGGGGTCTTCAGTGAAATTTCATATCGATCTTGAAAAACAGCAGGGCAGATTTTTCATGCAGGTCAATGCCGAAGTTTCAGGCGAAAGAATCGGAATTTTTGGTAATTCGGGAAGTGGAAAATCAACTCTGGTCCATTGCATTTCGGGCTTGCTGCAACCAGACAGGGGGGAAATTTTTCTTGATGAAGAGTGCCTGTTCAGCACTCAGAAAGGTATTAATATCTCCCCTGAAAATCGGCGGATTGCCATTGTCTTTCAGCATCCAATGCTTTTTCCGCACCTGAGTGTTAAAACAAACCTTTTGTACGGTTATAAACGGTGCCGTGCGGAAAAAAGAAGGTTTCGACCAGAAACGCTGATTGACCTTCTTCAACTGCAGCCACTTCTGAAACGCGGGGTTGAAAATCTTTCTGGTGGAGAAAAACAGCGGGTCTCTCTCGGAAGAGCTATTCTTGCCAGTCCCCGGCTGTTGCTCATGGATGAGCCCCTTTCGGCTCTCGACGATACGCTCCGGTTCCAGATTATTCCCTATCTCATGAGTGTCAGTGAAGAGTTCCTGATTCCTTACATGTTTATATCACATTCGTTGCTTGAGATGCAATTGATGACCGAGCGTGTTCTGGTGCTGAACAACGGTCGACTTGTCGAAGAGACTACTCCTGAGGGACTTGCTCGAAACAGCATGGCAAAAAGCCAGAAAGGTTACCTTAACCTTCTGCGTCTGACCAGTCCAGTTGATCAAAACGGTTTGTTTTCCTACACATGGGGAGACAATACCCTGCTTGTTTCAGATGGACAGCTCAGTGGGTCGACACTGTTTGAACTCTCTTCCCGTGAAATTATCCTTTTTAAAAAGCATCCTGAGGCCATCAGCGCCCGCAATCTTCTGCAGGGCAACGTTATGGAAATGTTCAATTCAGATGGGCGGGTGGGCATTGTCCTCTCCGTGCATGGGGAAAAACTTGTTGCAGAAATTGTACAGTCAGCTGCTGATGAACTCAACATCACCCTCGGGGCAACTATTTTTGCGGCCGTCAAGGCATCTTCTTTCAGAAGGCTTGTCTGACTTCTTTGCCGATCTCAGCGACCGCGACCGTGACCACCTCCATGACCATCACCACCACTTCGACTGTTTCCGGTACCGCGGTTATCGTCAATCCGTTGTCCTTCGCCAGACGGACGTCCTTCACCGGAACGGCGTCCATCACCGTCACCATCATTTATTCCGCGACCATCTCTCTGTCCACGACCATCAAACAAGCCATGGTTATTGTTGAAGCGCATCTCTCTTGGGCTTCTACGATCGTGCAAATCTCTACTCCGCCAGTACTCCAAGTCATGCCTGCCGTACTCGATATCACGGAATCTCCTTATATCCGGTATCCGATGACCTCTCATTAAAGGAGGAAGCCTCTCTTCCATGATGACAACCCATGGCCCGTCGTAAAACGAAGAACTGTACCAGTAACCGTTATCGTAGATGTAATAGCTATTGTCATAATACATGCAATCATACGGGCTCTCAACGGCTACTGAATAGCCAAGTTCCGGCACATAGACAAACAAAGGTGGTGAATCCACATACAATGATGGTCGGCTACCGAGAGCAAGAAGAGATCCGTTTACCTCTGCAAAGCCAAGTAATGGTGGGTTTCCGAGAAGCATCGCTGCAATCCCAACTGCGGACAACATATTTTTTTTCATGGCTATACGTTTGTTTGCTTGTACTACAACCATTAAAACATCGTCACAGTAATGCCAATGAAAAACAGAGATTAAAAGTTGCCCGATATTCTCATGGCTATACAATTTTACAGGCAATAACTGCGTCTTCATCATAAGCGTAAATTGCACACAACCGATGATATCCATCAGCAATGATGACCCTGCCTTGTATGGAGTCCCGTACTAAAAGCAGCGGCGAAATTTCATGACCTGATTCTATTTTCAGCTGATCTTTTGCGACATGAGAATTGCTGACACCAAGCAGCGATAAGCTGGATGCTCTGAAAATGTCCTTGGCCTTGAATTGTGTGAGAGGGGCTTGTTTCAATTGCTCCACTTTTGCTTTTACTGCATCTTCATCATACATCAGGCTCAAATAGGAGCATGCTGCGGGATAGTCATGATCTTCCGGTTCGTTAAGCCAGTTGATATCAATTGTTTTCCTGGACACCGTTGTTTTTCCTTATCTGATTGGTTTAAAGAAGTGTTTTAATGGCCTTTTTTTCCGGTTCGCCCGCTATTGACCATTTGATTGAGTCTTCATGCAGCGAAGCATAGAATGCATGAAATTGTGCGTAAGAAATCAAGGCGGTAATAGCCACAGAGCCGATAAGCTTTTCAAAAATAGTGAATAACCACATTTCAACCTGGTTACTCGGATCTCTGAATGGCCATGGATAAGTGACTATCAGAAGAATAACAAAGACTGATAAACCAAAAACTCCAATACTATACTCAACTTTTTTCTGTTTCCTGGCATAGGAAAGACGGTCTTTTTTAGAGGCAAGTATTTTTCCTTCAATTATAGGATCTTTTCGATTTCGTTCAACAAGCTGCACTGGTCGATCATAAAATTTTATTGTTTGTTGTATTTGATTGGCGTGTTTAATGCACTTATGAACAAACACCTGGCAGTCAAGCTGCAGAAGAGAGAGGTTCGGATTAAGAAGTCGGAGAACCCATGTATTAAGCTCAAACGATAAGGTTCCGTGCGTTTCTGTGACAGCACTTAACAGGACAAATTTTTTACTTTCCAGAAAAAGTGGGATGTCACTTTCTTTCACAGAATCTTTCATCTCCGTAATAATTCTTTGTGCGTCACTTGATTTCTGGTCAAACGTAGGCCACCACTGATTTCCTTTAAGAATTATGATGAGAGACTCATCTTCAAAATTGCATGTGAACATGATTTTTGCATGCATTGCTTTTCCTCATCAAAGTTTCCAAAACATGGCGATATGCTGGATGAACAGACAAAATTTCAGAATCCATGGAACTGAAGATAAAGAATAAAAAAAACGGCGTGATGATCGCCGTTTTTTTATTGGATTTTTTATTTGAACTTTTGTTCCTCAGCTGAATGTGGTACGTGCCGCCAGGTATTCATAATGAGCCCACCGTGCATCGACCTCTTTCTGGATAGCCGTGTAATACTCATCGGCAAGAGCGGGGTGGCTCTTTTTGAGCATTCTGAAACGGTTTTCCATATCAAGAAAATTCGCAACCGGAATTTTTGGCTTTTTCGAATCGAGAATAAGCGGATTTTTCCCTTCCAGCAAGCGTTGAGGATTATAGCGGTAGAGTATCCAGTGCCCGGAATCAACTGCAGCTTTCTGATTATCGAATGCCGTGGACATGTTTATACCGTGGGCAATACAGTGTGAATAGGCAATGATGATGGATGGACCGTTATATGCCTCGGCTTCAAGGAATGCTTTCAGCGTCTGGTCGTCACGGGCCCCAAGAGCAACAGAGGCAACATAGGCCGTTCCGTAGGACATGGAGATCATACCGAGATCTTTTTTAGTCGCTGTGCGGCCAGCGGCAGCGAATTTAGCTACTGCTGCTTTCGGTGTTGCTTTGGATGCCTGTCCTCCCGTATTGGAATAGACCTCCGTATCGAGCACCAGAAGGTTGATATTTTTGTTTCCTGCCGTTATATGGTCAACGCCGCCATAACCAATGTCATAGGCCCAGCCATCACCACCGACTCCCCAGACACTCTTTTTTACCAGCATATCGGCTACTGAAAGCAGATTTCTGGCATCAGAAGAGTTGATATGACGAAGCTTCTCCTTCAGAATGGCAACCCTTGTTCGCTGTTCAAAAATTTCCGGTTCACTGAGTTCCAGTGCCTCAAGGATATCTGTTGTGAGCGGATCACCTATCTCAGAAGAGACTCTTTTCAGCAGTTCGCAAGCATACTCACGCTGTTTATCAATGGAAATTCTAAAGCCAAGTGCAAATTCCGCAGTATCTTCGAAGAGCGAATTCGACCAGGTAGGACCCCGACCATCTGCATTGGTGGTATAAGGAGTTGTCGGGAGGTTACCTCCGTAGATTGATGAACAGCCGGTGGCATTACCTACAACAAGACGGTCGCCGAAGAGCTGTGTCATGAGTTTGACGTACGGTGTTTCACCGCAGCCGGAGCATGCTCCTGAAAACTCAAACAGTGGAACCTGAAGCTGCTGTTCCTTGATCAGCTTTGTATTGATTTTGTTCCGGTCAAATTCCGGAATATTGAGATAATAGTTCCAGTTGTCTACCTCTGTATCCCTCAGTGGCAGCTGAGGTTTCATATTCAGAGCTTTTCTTTCATGGTTGGCTTTATCCCTTCCCGGGCAGACATGTACGCAGATTTCACATCCAGTACAGTCTTCAGGTGCAATCTGAATGGTGTATTTCATACCATCCCAACTTGCACCCTTGGCTTCTATGGATTTAAATGTCCGTGGTGCGTTTTCAATATATTTTTGGTCATAGACCTTGGCACGGATAACGGCATGGGGACAAGCCATTGAGCATTTAGCGCACTGTATACAAAGATCTGGTTCCCAAACCGGAATTTCGTCGGCAAGGTTACGTTTTTCAAATTTTGAAGTTCCAGTCGGGTAGGTGCCGTCGGCTGGCAGATCGCTGACTGGAATGTCGTCTCCTTCTCCGGAAATGATTTTTGCCAGTACATTACAGACAAAATCAGAGGCTTCACCGACAATAGGCTGTCGAAGTTCTTTTTTGCTGTCAGCAACAGAGCCGATGGTTACCTGATGCAGGTTGGAGAGCGTGTCGTCGACAGCCTGTATATTCTGCTTGACCACCTCATCACCCTTTTTGCCATAAGTCTCTCTGATGGCGTTTTTAATCTGTTCAATTGCCTCTTCGCGGGGCAGGACTCCGGAAATAGCAAAAAAGCAGGCCTGCATAATGGTGTTGATGCGCTGGCCCATGCCGCTGTGATGAGCGACAATATAGGCATCGATGGTGTAGAGCTTCGCCTCTTTCTTAATCAGGTGCTCCTGAACAACTTTTGGCAGTTTGTCCCAGAGATCTTCGGGCGCATACGGTGTATTCAGAAGCAGTGTACCTCCTTTCTTGAGATTTTTAAGGAGGTCAATCATCTCAAGAAAAATCCAGTGATGACAGCCGATAAACTGGGCTTCAGTGATCAGGTAGGTCGAGCGAATTTCGTGCGGGCCGAAGCGCAGGTGAGACGTGGTGATTGAACCGGCTTTTTTAGAGTCGTAGACGAAATATCCCTGTGCATAGTTATCCGTTTTTTCACCGATAATCTTGATGCTGTTTTTATTTGCACCGACTGTTCCGTCCGATCCAAGACCGTAAAAAAGAGCACGGAACATCTCATCCGGTTCTATAGAGAGGGAACGATCAAACTCAAGGCTTGTATGGGTAACATCGTCATTAATGCCTATGGTGAAATGATTTTTTGGTTTTGCCAACGCCATGTTGTCGTAAACAGACTTGACCATTGCCGGCGTAAATTCTTTGGAAGAGAGGCCATATCTGCCGCCGGTAATATTCGGCAGGGATTTGAGCAACCCATTCTGTACACCTTCAAGCAGTGCATTGACAACGTCAAGATAGAGCGGTTCGCCTGCACTTCCAGGTTCCTTGACCCGGTCAAGAACGGAAACAGATTTGACTGTTGCCGGTAATGCTCCGACAAATCTTTCGATATCAAACGGGCGGAACATGCGGGCATGAATGACGCCAACTTTTTCGCCTTGCTGGTTGAGATATTCAGCGGTTTCACGTGCAGCTTCAACACCAGATCCCATCATCACAATAACGCGATCAGCATCCGCCGCACCATAGTACTGGTAGAGTTTATAGTAACGTCCCGTTAGATCACCAAATTTGTCCATCAATCGTTGAGTGATTTCTGGGCATGCATTGTAATAGCTGTTGACCGTTTCTCTTCCCTGAAAATAAACGTCAGGATTCTGCGATGTTCCGCGGAGGACTGGAGCGTCAGGGCTCATGCGGCGGTTGCGGTGCGCTATAACGAGCTCATCGCTTATCATAGCTTTTATGATATCATCAGAAACGATCTCGATTTTAGCAATCTCATGAGAGGTTCTGAACCCGTCGAAGAAATGAAGAAATGGAACCCTTGATTCAAGTGTTGCGGCAGCGGAAATAAGTCCCAGATCCATGACCTCCTGAACGGAACTTGATGCAAGCAGGGCAAAGCCTGTCCCACGGACAGACATGACATCGCCATGGTCACCGAAGATCGAGAGTGCCTGTCCCGCCAGTGCGCGAGCCGAAACGTGTATGACGCAAGGGGTCAGTTCCCCGGCAATTTTATACATATTCGGAATCATCAGCAGAAGGCCCTGCGATGCGGTGAAGGTTGTTGTCAATGCACCGGTCTGCAAAGCACCATGCACTGCAGCTGCTGCTCCAGCCTCGCTCTGTAATTCATCAATTTTGGGAATTGTTCCCCAAATGTTCTTTTTTCCTTGGGCTGCCCATGCATCAGAATATTCACCCATCGGCGATGCCGGAGTAATCGGGTAGATACAGATAACTTCACTGGTACGATAAGAGACATGAGCCAAGGCTTCATTTCCCTCCATTGTTTTATAAGTCCGGGTCATACTGGCAGTCTCACTTGATTTTGTATTGATGAATTAGTAACGTGCCGGGCACTGATGTGTAACACCACGATAGAGCTAAAGAGTTCCTATCATAGTCAGAGAAATCAAATCGAGGTGACTTAAAAGATATTAAAAAAAATGATTTTTGATAAATTTAATTAGATTCCGGTTTTTATGTACAGAGCGCGCTGACAGTGAGCATCAGCAGTATCCTTTGCTATTCTTAATACTTAGATAAGGAAAAGAGGTTTTATGGACGCGGAACATTCCGAAAACATTGTTTATGGCAGGAATGCCGTTCTTGAGCTTCTCCAGCAAAAACCGGAGAGCATTGAGAAGATTTATTTTCAGTTTAATACCTCTCATCCGAAGCTGAAGGAAATTGTTATTACTGCCCGGAGGCTGAAGCTTGTAAGCGGCAAAGCCCGGCTTGAAAAACTTTCCCTTATTGCCGGAACGACAAAGCACCAGGGTGTTTGCGCGCTTATCAGCTCTGTTACCTATTACTCGCTGGAGGAGGTGCTCCAAAGTCCCCGCAATACCTATCCTCTTTTTGTGGTGTTGCAGGGCCTCGATGATCCTCACAATATCGGAGCTATTATCCGAACAGCTGAAGCTGTGGCTGCCGATGCCGTTGTGCTGGTTGAAGGGAAGGGTTCACCCGTAAACGCCGTTGTTCATAAGGCATCTGCCGGTGCACTATCTCACATGAGAGTCTGCAAGGTGAAAAGCCTTGTGCGTGCCCTGGAATTTCTGCATCTGCAGCACGTTCAGATTATAGCTGCCGATATGGATGCAGAGCTTAATTATACTGATGCAGACATGAAAAAATCTACGGCGATTGTGCTTGGCATGGAGGGGAGCGGTCTGGCTCCTGAAGCGCTGGAGTTCTGCGATCATGTTGTCCGCATTCCAATGGCTGGTTGTGTGGAATCCCTCAATGTGAGTGTAACGGCAGGAGTACTTCTCTATGAAGCCATGAGACAGCGGCTTGGATAACCCCCTCTGCTGGCCCTCAATGATTTGACGGGGTTTTTATGCATGCATTTTTCAGCTCTTTGAAAAAAAATAGTACCTTGTTTATCACTGTTCAGTTACTACTATCGCAACTCAAATAACACACCATCTCTCTCTGTCATGACTATCCCTGAAGATCTTCGTTATACCAAAGACCATGAATGGATTAAACTGCTTGAAGACGGCAGTACCGCACTGGTCGGCATTACTGACTTTGCTCAGTCAGAGCTTGGCGATATTGTCTTTGTTGAGCTGAAATCTGCCGGAACAAAGCTGAAAGAGCATGAGGTGTTCGGTACTGTTGAGGCCGTCAAAACCGTCGCCGATCTTTTTGCACCGGTTGCCGGTGAAATACTTGAAGTGAATACGCAACTTGACAATGCAGAAATTGTTAATCAGGACCCCTACAGCAACGGCTGGCTGGTCAGGATAAAGGTTGAGAATCCGGAAGAGGTCAACGCATTGCTTGACGCGACGGCATACCGTCAGCTCACAGGAGAGTAACTATGCCATTCATCGTCAATACCGCCAGCGAACGGGAGGAGATGCTTCGGGCAATTGGTGCAGGCTCTTTTGAGGAACTTATTGCCGACATTCCTCAGGAGATTCGCCTGAAAAAAGCCCTTGATGTTTTTCCTGCTTTGGATGAACTTCAGGTTCGGAAGCTCCTTGAGGGTCTTGCCTCCGCTAACCGGAGCACCTCCGATTATGTCAGCTTTCTGGGTGGAGGGGCATACGATCATTTTATTCCTGTAGCCATCAAGACTCTTGCGTCCCGCAGTGAGTTCTATACGGCATACACGCCTTATCAGGCAGAGGTATCTCAGGGTACTCTGCAGGCGATATATGAATACCAGAGTCTTATATGCCGTCTTTATGAGATGGATGTCACCAATGCGTCAATGTATGACGGGGCCACAGCTCTCGCTGAAGCAGTACTGATGGCGATGAATGTTACAGGGCGGGGTCAGGTTGTGGTAGCCGGAAAGCTTCATCCATATAACAGTTCTGTTCTGAAGACCTATCTTGAGGCTTCAGGTCACACTGCCGTTATACAGAATACTCTTGAAGATGGTGTCGGCAGTATCTTTTCTTTAAAAGAAATTGTCACCGGCAGTGTGGCCGCAGTCGTCGTTCAGCAGCCAAATTTCTATGGCTGTCTGGAAGAGGTTGAGGCTATACGCGATGTTGCTCATGCTCAGGGAGCACTTTTTATTGTGTCAGCCGATCCTCTCTCTCTTGGTGTACTGGCTGCTCCTGGCAGTTACGGAGCTGATATAGCGGTTGGTGAAGGTCAGCCGCTGGGTAATGCTCAGAATTTCGGTGGGCCATACCTCGGAATATTTACCGTGAAACAACAGCTTGTCCGCAAGATTCCCGGCCGTCTGGTAGGGATGACAAAAGACAGGGATGGCGAGGATGGTTTTATTCTTACACTCCAGACCCGCGAACAGCATATCCGTCGTGAAAAAGCTACGTCGAACATCTGCAGTAATCAGGCATTGAACGCCCTTCAGGCGGCAGTCTATCTTTCATTGCTCGGCAAAGAGGGTATTCGGGAGGTTGCGGCACAATCCGCACAGAAGGCACACTATCTGGCGGGAAAAATTTCCGAAATTCCGGGATTTTCCCTGAAGTACACGTCACCTTTTTTCCGTGAGTTTGTGGTTGAGACTCCTGTTCCAGCCGCAGCAGTGATTGCCGCGATGCTGGAAAAGAAGGTGTTTGCTGGTTACGATCTTGCTGCGCATGATGAAACCGGTCTGCTTGTTGCCGTCACGGAAAAGCGGACACGACAGGAACTTGACAGTTTTGCTGAAAACCTTGGGGCTATCATATAAGCCCCAGGGACTCCATCTCCTTGTCAAGACGAGCCTTGTTTTCGGCTGACAGCGATACAAGCGGCAGCCTGTAGATCTCCTCAATCATGCCCATCTGGGCAAGAACATATTTTACGGGTACCGGATTACTCTCGATAAAGTTCAGTCGGAAAAGTTTGCGGTAAGTGCTGTTTATTGTCCGTGCCTCTGCCAGATCTCCCCGCTTGACAGCCTCAACCAGCCTTTTGACCTGAGAGGGGATCTCGTTTGCCGCAACAGAAATAACGCCATCCCCACCCATAGCTATAAACGGCAGAATCAGCGGATCTTCACCGGTCAGCACCGAAAAATTGTCCGGACGTTCTTCAAGAAGCTCCGCGATCTGTGTAAAATTGTCTGATGCCTCCTTGACAGCTGCAATGTTTTCAAAATCACGGGCTAATCTGAGAATGGTAGACGCAGCAACATTGCATCCTGTTCTTCCCGGAACATTGTAGATAATAATCGGTACCGGGACAGCTTCCGCTATATGCCTGTAATGCTGGTAGATTCCCTCCTGCGAAGGTTTGTTGTAATAGGGTGCTACAGAAAGAAGTGCTGCAGCGCCTGCTTTTATGGCGTTTTGTGCCAGCTCAACGGCATGTGCTGTCGAGTTGGTACCGGCACCTGCGGCTATCATTATTTTTCCATCGGCCTCATCCCTGACCGTGCGGATAATTTCAAACTGTTCATCACCTGTAAGGGTGGGCGATTCACCCGTTGTACCGCAGGGTATGATGATATCGGTTCCTGCTTCGATATGAAACTGTACCAGTCTCCGTAAAGCATCGGTATCAATGGATCTGTCCTGCCTGAACGGTGTTACCAAAGCAACGGCGGATCCTGAAATGTATCGTCTGGACATACTTGTTTATCCCTTGTTATTGAAAGTCGTTGTACTTCTCATCGAAGAACTCGTTGACAGCTCTTTTGTCGTTCTCATGAGAATATACAGAGAATTTCAACATTAGAACATCAATCCTTATCCCTCATCTTTCCCCGATTTTTTCAATTCTTTTTCAAGGATAATGGTTCTGGATGATGTCTGAACGAATTTATTATTGTTTTCCCCCTTGAGAAGCGCACATCGAGAGATAAAATATTTACAATCAAGATCAAAAAGAAATGGTGACGCGTAAGTTTAACCGTTGAAGATTCTCAAACTGTTTTTAAATATGCTCAAAGGTAACTGTCCTGTATTTGATAAGAGTAATAAATAAAAAGATTTGTGGCTACACTATCATAATACTTTGTGCCATACAGGTTTCCGCAAGATGGATCTTAAAATCGGTTGTCCGATCATTGAAGTGACCGTTCTGAGGTTCTAAACGGATTCAGCGGCAGCAACAAGTTCGGCGGCGAGATTGAGGGATGAAGTTGAATTTTCCTTTCCGCTGATGAGTCCGGCAATGGCCTCCAGACGGCTTGCATGGTCAAGAGTGGTTACTTCGGTAACCGTTCTGTCGTTCTGCAGAGATTTTTGAACCTGAAGGTGCAGATCAGCCATGGCGGCGATTTGCGGGAGATGGGTAATGGCTATGATTTGATGCAGGCGTGAAAGTTTTTTCAGGCTTTTGCCGACGGCTTCTGCCACACGGCCGCTGATACCGGTATCAATTTCATCAAAAATAAGGATCGGGAGCTTGTCTGATCCAGCCAGGGCGCTTTTCATAGCGAGCATGATTCTTGAAATTTCACCGCCGGATGCTACTTTTTCCAGTGGTCTTGGTTTTTCACCGAGATTGGCTGAAATAAGAAATTCAATCCGATCAAAACCGCTGCTGAATGCGGAAAATTTTTTTCCTTCGATTGATATGTCACCTTCACTCTCTTCTTCATGCGCTATGCTGACGATAAAGGTGGCGTTCGGTATACCGAGCTCTGCCAACTGCTGCTGTATAACGGTTTCAAGGAGCTGTGCCGCTTGATGCCGTTTTCCTGACAGAGTTTCAGCAAGTTTTGACAGCTCTGCTTTCTGCAGGGTGATGTGCTGATCGGTACGGCTGATCTCTTCATCAAGGTTGTCTTCAAGCGCGATCTTGGCGTCAAGCTCGTTCCGCAGATCAATCAGCCCGGAGAAGGTGCGTCCGTATTTTTTACAGATACGTTGGAGTTTGAGCTGGCGTTCCCGCAGAAAATCGAGTCTGCCCGGGTTAAAATCCACATCTGACTGGTAACTGCGGGTGAATCGGGCAAGTTCATCGATGATACTTTTTGCCGTACGCGTTTCTTCAAGATGGATCTCAAAGCGTTTGTCAATAATGGCAAGTTTTTCGAGGAGCTGCACTCCCAAAGCTATTGATGAATAAACGGAGTGCTCGCTGTCGTAAAGCAGTTCGCTCAGGGATGTGCTGAGACTGAAAAGTGCTTCTGCATTTTCAAGCAAGGTTATTTCGGTCTCAATCGTCTCATCTTCTCCACTGATAAGGTCCAACAGGTTGATCTCGTTCAACTGGAACTCCACCATCTCTTTTTTCTCGTGGATGTCAGAAGCCTCTTTTTTAAGTTTGTTCAGCTGCTGCTGCAGTTTCTGAAGCTCTGAACGGGAAGCTTTATATGCGGTTACTTCGGGTGTGCACCGTGCGAAATCATCAAGCAGGGTTTCGTGCGTATCGGTATTCAGCAGCATCTGGTGCTCATGCTGTCCGTGCAGGTCAATAATGACATCTCCAACCTGTTTAAGGAGTGATACCGAGCTTGGTGTATCGTTGATGAAACAGCGGGATTGGCCGCTCGTTGAGAGTTCCCTGCGGAGAATGAGTTCTGATGTTGTTTCTATCTCTGTCGTATTCAGAAGGCAATCGATCTTTTCAGAGTGAACATCTTTGAGTACCGCTTCAATAACAGCTTTAGTTGAGCCCGACCTTACAAAATCGCTGCTGGCCCGTTCACCAAGAACCATATTCAGTGCTCCTATAAGAACAGACTTTCCTGCGCCGGTCTCACCAGTAATAATGGTCAATCCAGGGGTGAACTCAACCGTTAGTTCCTGGATAAGGGCGTAATTTTTGATATAAAGGCTGAAAAGCATGGCCGGTTATGTTGGTGTGCACTTTCAGTAAAAAATATAAGGGTAACAACAGAGCTGAAGTGGAGCCTTACTGGTTATTATCAGACAAAAAGCCCTGTCGAGGGCTTTTTGACGCAGGTTATCCTTGATCAGAACAGAGTTATTGTCACTTTTTCGGCTTTTCATCAGCCTTGTTGATAATCTCGTCCTCATCTTCATTCTGAGCTTTTTTAAACTCCTTGATTCCTTTTCCCATGCCCCTCGCAAGCTCTGGAAGTTTTTTTGCACCGAACAACAGCAAAACAATAACCAGAATAAGCAAAAGTTCCTGTCCACCTATTCCAAACATCGTGGATCCTCCGGGGAATTAAAATGATGAAGAGTCTATATCGTGCTTGATATATAAGCAATCTGCTTTTTTAAACCAACTCTTCAGAGCAAACAGGGTTTTCTTTCCATGCTTAATATCGAGCAAGAACGGTTTCGCCGGCACGGGTTATCTGACCGGGCTGAACCTGAACTGAGGCTGAAGCGGGAAGAATGACATCGACTCTTGAGCCAAACTTGATCATACCGAACCTGTTGCCGGACATGACCGTTTCACCGTTATGGAGTGAGCAGACGATTCTTCTTGCTAAAAAACCAGATACCTGATTGAAAAAAACCTCGATTTCGCCATTGTCAATGCCTATTTCCATTTTTTCATTACTCTTCATGCTTCGGGGGTCGAACGCCATAAGGAACTTACCGGGACAGTATTGAAGATGTGTCACTTTTCCGCTGATCGGTATACGGTTGACATGGACGTTGAATGGTGACATAAAGATACTGACCAGGGTTGAAGGCATGCCGCTGCCCTTGTGGTCATGATGCTGTACAAGAAGGACTTTTCCGTCGGCAGGTGCCAGAACAGTGCGTTTTTCGTCGGGAACGTTTCGGTTTGGATCACGGAAAAAATAGAGGGTAAAAAGCATCGCGGAGCATGCGGTAAGCAGAATCGCTGTCCGGGGCCAAAAGGGGAAAAGCAGGGCGCCAGCGCTGATGAGAAGGCTCATGATAATACCCTTTGTCATGGTGCTGTAGCCGTATGAAGTGAACATCTCTTTTGGTCTCTATGCGGTTTATTATGATAACTCAACCTATGATAATTATTTATCTTGTACATGAGAAGAATGGTAAATTTTTTTTTGATTTTTTTTAAATCCGGTCAGCATTATTTCGTTGAAGATAATGTTCAGTATGGAAGGGGAGTGGTGAGGAAGTGAATGTGTTCGAAAAAAAGTTCCTTGAGCAGATTAGAACAAGGCGTCTCGTAGAAGAGGGTGAACGGGTGCTTGTTGCTGTTTCGGGAGGCCCGGATTCGATGGCTATGCTTTCACTGTTTTGTGCGGTAAAGCCTGTTTTGCATTGTGAACTTGGCGTTGCTCACTGCAACTTTCAGCTTCGGGGGGAGGAGAGTGATGCTGAGGAACAATTTGTGCGGAATCACTGCCTTTCACTTGGTCTGGAGTGTTTTGTCGAGCGGTGTGATACCCTGCGGTATGCCGGGGAGTGGAAAAAGTCTGTTGAGGAGAGCGCCAGAATTCTGCGATATACTTTTTTTGAGAAGGTGATGGAGGAGATGGGTTTTACCAGGATTGCAACCGGCCATCATGTCAATGACAATGCCGAAACAATTCTTTTTAATCTGTTCCGAGGGGTCTCTCTGCCTGGATTAAAAGGTATTCGAGCCCTTCATGGTAAAATCATCAGACCTATGCTCCTGTTTCCTAAAGTTGCTCTTACCGCATACCTGGAGGAAAAAGGCATTGAGAGTAAAACGGATACCAGCAATCTTCTCAACGACTATGACAGGAATTTTATCCGTAACCGTGTCATTCCACTGATTGAGGAGCGCTTTCCTCATAAACTCATGCCATCGCTTCGGAGGCTGTCGGAACAGGCAGGGGAGCTCGAAGAGTTTCTTGAGCTTTATTTTGAGAACCTGCTTGAGCGAGAACCGGGGCTTTCACTCACTGACGGAGAGCTTGATCTTCAGGCTCTGCAACGGCTTATGGCTTTTGAGCAGAAAGAGGTTTTCAAGCGGGCCTTACAGGATATGGATATCCCTGTTGACAATCAGACGCTTCAGAAACTGGTTGATCTTTTGCATAGGCAGCCGGGAAAAATGATTATGGCCGGGCGGCAATTGCGGGTGCTCAGGAAAGGGGCGTCACTGTGCTTTATGCGTGATACCCCATGAGTTGCCGCAGGTTACTCTTTTTGCCTGGCGTGCTGAAAGAGTTCAATGGGCAGATTGGCATGAATGAGAACTGACTCAAGGTTCTGCTCTATCTCGATATTTTTAAGCAGTTGTTTTGTCTGTCCGCCAGTTCTCGTTCCAGAAAGTTCCGAAAGTTTAAGTGCCCCCCACAGGAATGTTGAGGCGAAATATGCACTTTTTCGATTTGCATAGACCCATTCGCTTTGCCCTTCAATTCCATTGTTGAATTTTACAGAGAGAGCAAGGTTCTGGATGCTGTTCAGGTTACCCAGGGTTTTTATATCCCCGTTTGCTGACGTGAGGCTTTGAAGAGCCCCTATGGTCCATACCGCGGACGGCAGTGCAAACCAGAGATGTGATTTGTAGACGGCTTTGTTGATAAGTGCTGCAGTGAGTGAGTCCCTCTGATAAAAGCTGCCGACCGGGATAAGAAACTCTTTCAGCATTTTTCTGTTGTTTGACAGTGCTATTTTCCGTGGGCTGAGCGGGCAGAGCCAGAGGGTACTGTCGAGCGAATAACATTGATAGCCACCGATTTTTTCAGTCGAAGTGCTGTGTTTCAGAAGAAAGGATGGTGGAAGTTTTTGCGAAAAAGGACCCCAGGCAATTCCAAGATATTCCTGTTCTTTGTACCCATGGCGTTTAAAACTGACCAGCAGCGTATCAATGTCGAGAGAGGGATTGATACTGGCTGCTTTCATGAGCGTGTTGAGCTGGCCTTTTGCCTGGAACAGTGGAGTTTTTTTCAGAGAATCAGGAATGATTTTCTGCCAGAGAGTGCTTTGACGGATATCTTTAAGACCGATGTAGATCAGTGCATCAGTTTTTCCGGGAATGTGATCAACAATTGCTTTAAGCTCGGGACTCAGGGGTTCTGGCTGCAGTCGGGTTTTGGGGTAGTTGATCCAGAGAACAACGGCAAGAAAGCAGAGAAAACTGAAAACGCTGATTGATAAGAGGAGTCCTGCACCTTTTTTCAGGGAGCGTTTTTCGGGTGTTGCTTCCTGTTCTGGATTCCTTGGCATACTTCAGCTGATTAGGAGTTATTTTTGATTGCCTGACGGGCCAACTCATCACAGCGGTTATTATATGGGTTGTCGCTGTGGCCCTTTACTTTATGGAAGGTAACGTCCTGCAATCTAAGTAACTTCAGGATTTTTTGCCACAGATCAATGTTTTCTACGTTTTTTTTTGCTGATGTTTTCCAGCTGTTCGCTGTCCATCGTTTCAGCCACCCCTCATTGATGGCGTTGACGAGATAGCTGGAGTCACTGTAGAGGTGAACCTCGCATGGTTCCTTGAGTGCTTCGAGCGCTTCTATCGCTGCGCTGAGCTCCATGCGGTTATTGGTTGTTGCAGGTGAGAACCCTGAAATTTCACGAATGGAAGAGCCAAACATCAGGAGTGCTCCCCAGCCGCCTTTTCCCGGGTTGCCGCTGCAGGCCCCGTCGGTGTAGATGATTATTTTTTTTTTCATCGATAAAAAAAAGCTCAACCATGAATGATTGAGCCTTTATAAGATAGTGAATAATCTTTTATAGCCGGTGTGACCCTCTCTGCTTACCTTACCAGTTTTGCAAGTTCGGCAGTTCCGGTTTTAGCGATAATTTTCATGGCTTTAGCTGAAAGCTTTACCTTTACAAACCGCTTTTCCTCTTCGATCCAGATTCTTTTGGTATGGAGGTTTGGCTCAAAACGGGTACGGACATGGTTGTTCGCATGGGATACCGTATTGCCGTATTTAGGTCTTTTGCCGGTCAGTAAACAAACTTTAGACATGGTGCAATCAATTGGTGTTAAAAAAACGAATTGGAATATAACAATAGTTTGATAAACTGGAAACCTATTGTTTCATGGTCGGATGCCGACAGCGCAAACCATCATGGATATGACATAGAGCAGTGTTCCGAAGGCGTTGTACCAGACGGCTTTTTCTCTTGGATTATCAACAAGTATTTTCTGCATTGGAAGCTGTGCGACCAGAAGAATCAGGGCAATCATCATCGTCGTCATGGAACCTTTGAAAACGAGAATGGTGATGGCGGCCAGTTGCGCGACGTCCATAAAAACAGCAGCAAGTATCGCGGCCTTTTTTTCGCCGAGCTGTACTGGAATTGAGGCGACCCTGCGGATATTGTCGCCAACGACTGATTTGAAGTCATTGAGTGTCATGATGCCGTGTGCACCAAGTGAGAAAATAATGGCTAAGGCAATAGTTTCCCGCGAAGGGATACCTTGCGTAATGGCAAAACTGCCTGTCAGCCACGCGACGCCTTCATAGGCAAGGCCGACAATAAGGTTGCCGAACCAGCCGTTTCTTTTTGCCCTGATTGGCGGACCAGAGTAGGCGTGCGACATGAGCACACCGACGAAAGCAATGGCGACAACATAAGGGTGAATGGAGAGTGCGACAAGAAAACCTGTAATAATAAGGGCAAAGGTAATAAGCCAACTGGCTGATTTTGATATTTTGCCGGCAGGGATTGGACGATCAGGCTCATTGATAGCGTCAACCTCACGGTCAAAGTAGTCGTTCATGGTCTGCGACATGGCGCACATGAGAGGCCCTGCAAGAAGAATCCCCCTCAGGAGGATAGACCAGTTTGCGGCAATACCTTCCCCTGTCGATACAACACCACAGGCAAAAGCCCACATGGGCGGAAACCAGGTGACCGGTTTCATGAGCGGCAGGATTGCAGATGGCTCGATCCTGAATCCTGGCTTGTTGACGTTCTCCAGAGCCTTCTGGATGGCCTTTTGTCTCGAATCGCTCACTCCTGAGGAGCGAAGCTTGTCGCTGATGCTTTGATGCATATCAGGGTTTAGCGTTCGTTCATGGGTGTAATGATCCTTTCTTCGGCTGTAAAACAAGGCAGTTAGTATACAAGTTTTTTGACAAAAAGATAAGAATTTAGTTTACAGCGAGCCTGTATTGTGAAGAGAGTTCAGCGTTTATTTTCAGAATCTCATTAAATTTTTTCTCGGTATCACCGCTTTCCAGAACCTCTTTAGCCAAAATAAAGCCATCGTTGATGCAGGGGGATGTTCCTGAAACATAACAGGTCATGGCCGTGGTGAAGAGAGCGGCATCTATGTAAGCTGCGGTAGCACTGCCGTCAAGAATATTGCGGATAATACGTGCGTTTTCATCTCTGTTTCCCCCCTGTATCTCCGACAGTGCATGTCGGGTTATTCCAAAATCTTCGGGATAAACCGTATGCCGGGTGACAGAGCTGTTCTGAATTTCAATAATATCCGTAGGCCCGTTGAGACTCGGTTCATCAAGTGCAATGCCCTCTTCAGTCATTGCATGAACAACCATAGCGTGTCGTGTTCCTGTCTGCAGCAGTACTTCAGTATAGAGTTCCATAAGTTCCCGATTGAAAACACCGACAAGCTGTCGTTTAGCTCCTGCAGGATTGATCAGGGGCCCGAGAATATTGAAAATAGTTCTTATGCCCAGTTCGCGGCGGATATGGGCTACCTTTTTCATAGATGGATGATAGAGTGGTGCAAAGAGGAAGGCAAATCCTGTCTTTTCAAACAGCTCTTTTGTGGCTTCAGGGGGAAGGTCTATAGCAAATCCGAGTGCTTCAAGAACATCGGCACTTCCGCAACTGCTTGTTACTGAACGGTTTCCATGTTTGGCAATGTTGACACCGGCACTGTTGGCAATAATTGATGCCGTCGTTGAAATATTAAATGTCCCTGCATGATCCCCTCCAGTGCCGCAGGTATCGACAGCATCGTCATCAAGAACGATTGTGTTTGCTTTTGCCATAAGACTGTAGTATGCACCGGTAGCTTCGGGCGGGGTCACCCCTTTTTTCTGCAGGAGGGCGAGCATTGCTGCAATAACTATCTCTGAAAAATGACCATCCATAATGCTGTTCATGCAGAATGTCATCTCTTTTTGTGAATAGTTTTCTCCTGCAAGCAGCTTTTGCAGTAACTTTTTTTGCGGCATGGAGTGTATTGATTGGAAAATAAGTGCGAATATTCGTAAATGTAAATAATAAGAAGAATTGATTGTATTGTAAAAGGCCGATTACCGATAGGCGGAAAATAGAAGAAATATATTGAATCTTATGAAGAGTAAACAGGTATCACCATTCAGGGAAGAAGCTCTGCGGATGGTTCTCATGAAAATGATGAGTCGGGCACTTGATGCCTGTATTGTTACCGATCTTTCTGTTATCAGGTGGTTGACCGGCTTCAGCGGTTCAAGCGGGAGACTCATTGTTACGCGCGAAAAAAGCTGGTTGTTTACTGATTTCCGATATAAGGAGCAAGCTGCGCGAGAGGTTGAAGTGGTAGAAGTGGTTATTGCCGCTGATGGATTTGCGGCAGAGCTTGAGTCTGGGCGGTATCATCTCGGAGAAACGGTCGCTCTCCAGTCGGATAATATCACCTGGCATGAAGCTACCCGACTGATGGAACAGTTGCATGGTAAACAGCGGATAATACCGGTCAATACTTTTTTCGATGAATTCAGAATGGTCAAGCATGAAACTGAACTTGTAAAAATGCGTCGTGCTGCTGAAATCAGCGAGCTTGTGTTTGAAAAAGTGCTGCCAATGATCTCTCTGTCTGCTACGGAACTTGATATTGCAGCCGAAATCTCTTTTCAGCATAAAAAGTTTGGAGCAGAAAAAGACTCTTTTGATCCTATTGTGGCAGCGGGGCCTCGATCTGCCATGCCTCATGCCAAGCCTTCAATGGCTCTATTCAAGGTGGGAGAGTTGATTGTGATCGATATGGGATGTATCTATGAAGGGTATGCTTCCGATCAGACACGGACTGTTGCGCTTGGTCATGTTTCAAAAGAGGCCCGCAATGTTTATCGAATTGTGAAAGAGGCGCAGGAGCTCGGTATAACTTCGGCGCGGTGTGGCATGACCGCGAAAGAGCTTGACCGTGAGGTTCGAGGTTTCATCAACGCTCATGGCTACGGCGAAGAGTTCGGCCACGGTCTTGGGCACGGTGTCGGATTTGAGGTGCATGAGGAGCCCCGGATCAGCCCCAAAGGGGAGCATGTGCTGCAGGAGAATATGGTTTTTACCATTGAGCCTGGTATTTATCTTCCTGGAAAATTCGGAGTGCGCATTGAGGATACGGTGGTGATGGGCCCGTATGGTGTTAATCCGTTGCAGGGTTGTAGTAAAGAGCTTATCGTCTTGTGAACATTACAATTGCTCGAGAGAGTATGGAGAGTGGGTATTGCATGGTTATTACGACCGCTCCTGACCGGGAGGAAGCTGAAAACCTTGCGGACGGGATTTTGAACAATCGTCTTGCGGCCTGCGTGCAGATGGCCGATATCAGAAGCTTTTTTCTGTGGGAAGGAGCTATGCAGAAAGAGAGTGAGGTTGCTCTCTCTATCAAGACCACAGAAGCTCGGTACAGCGAGCTTGAAGCGCATATTCAGGAGTACCACCCCTACGATGTGCCTGAAATTATAAAGCTGCCAATAACCGGCGGATTGCCTGTCTATCTCAACTGGCTCGACTCAACCACCGGTACTCCCAAAGTTTGAACAATCAGGACGTCATCAATCAAAGTATTGTCGATATTTTAGCTTCGTTGCAGCACTCCCTTGATAGTGGCAGTGAAGGATGCCATGACAAGGAGGGGGCTGGCGTTGCGTTCGATGGCGCGGATAGCCTCTTCGGTGATTGTTGAGATCTGGAAGAAATCGGGATTGGGAAAATTTTTTACAAAACGGTCAATGGCATCGCTAATGTCCGGGTTGTTCAGTTCCTGAAAGTCGGGTTTAATGCTGCGGTGGTTGACATCCTGAAAAAAGAGCAGCAGGGCGGCAAGAAAGAGGGTAAGTTCTCCGCGCGAAAGATTTTTGGCGTTCTGCTCGCATGCGATAATAGCTTCGTGGAAGCGGCTTGGTGTTAGTACCTGGCGAAGAAAGTCGAGAGCCTTGTTGCGGAGCACAATAGTTGTCGTTTCCGACGGGTTGCTGTCGCGGCTGTTGATAAGCTCCCATGCAAGACGGAGGTTCCCTCTGGAAAAGCTGATCATAAAGCTCAGCTCCGGGTCTACGATTTCGGGGCGGTGTTGCTGCAGCCAGAGCCTCAGTTCTGCGGCGGTAATCCGAGAAAACTTGATAGCCTGGCATCGTGAGCGGATTGTGGGCAGCAGGGCTTCAGGTCTTGAAGAAACAAGTATAAATAAAACGTGGGCAGGAGGCTCTTCAAGGAGTTTCAAGATTTTGTTAGCTGCCGAAGGGTGCAGCCGTTCTGCCTGCGAAATAATGAATATCTTTTTGCTCCCTTCTCTCGGCATAAACGAGGCTTTATGCTGCAGAGTGATGATCTGTTCGGTCAGAATTCCCATGGAGCGTTCCATGGCAGGGGAAAAATAGGGGTTCTGCTTTTTTTGTTCAATCAATGTATCGTACCGTTCCTTGGCATCGGTAAAGCGCTTGTTCTCTTTTTTTGCAGAGTCACCGGGATCGAGCAGAGCCGATTCCACCGGAAAAATATACTCCACATTCGGGTGCATGAACGACTGGATCTGCAAACAGTCAGGGCATATTCCGCAAGCTCCGTCACTCTTGGAGGTCTGAGCGGATCGGCAGTTGAAGATCGATGCAATTTCAAAGGCTACTGATTCCTTTCCTGACCCTTCCGGGCCAGTGAAAAGGTAGGCATGAGCAAACCGTCCTGTTTCAAGTGCTTTCCGAAGCGTACGGATTTGCTGTTTTTGACCGATAATGCTGTTCCAGCTCATGCCTGCCTTACCGGGCTCAGATAAAGGTCAGCCAGTTGTAAGGGTCTTCACCGGTCTTGACGATTTTCAGGTATTCATGTTGCAGTATTTCGGTAATCGGGCCCCGTTTTTCATTCCCAATAGGGTATTTGTCAACACTTCTCACCGGAGTTATTTCTGCTGCGGTGCCTGTCAGGAAGATTTCATCGGCAATGTAGAGTGCTTCGCGGGGGATGAGTGTTTCGCGGACTTCATAACCGAGCTCTTTTGCTATGTGCATGACGGCATAACGGGTAAAGCCCGGAAGAATAGACTGACCCGACATAGGGGTATAGATGATACCGTCTCGAACGACAAAAATATTTTCCCCGCTTCCTTCAGATACATAGCCGTTGATATCAAGAGCGACTCCTTCGGCATAGTCGTCCATCAGAGCTTCCATTTTGATGAGCTGCGAGTTCAGGTAGTTGCCTCCGGCCTTTGCCAAGGCAGGCAGGGTGTTCGGAGCTGGTCTGTTCCATGAAGAGACACGGACGTCAACACCGTTCTCAAGAACATCATCACCAAGGTATGCTCCCCATTCCCATGTGGCAATGGCAACTTCGATCGATGCCCGGTGCGGATTGACTCCAAAAGCTCCCTGTCCGCGGTAGACCAACGGACGGACATAACAGGCTTTATGGCTGTTGGCGTGAATAATGCTGATGACAGCGTCTTTCAGCTCTTTTTCGGAATAGGGTATTTCGATACGGTATATTTTCGAAGAGTCTCTGAGACGTTTGATATGTTCGTCCAGAAAAAGTACTGCTGAGCCCTTAAGGGTTTCGTAGCAGCGTATTCCTTCAAAGGTGGATGAACCGTAATGAACAACATGTGACAGAATGTGGATTTTTGCGTCAATCCAGTCAATCAGTTCGCCGTTCATCCAGATTTTAGCAGTCTTGGTCATAGTGCAGGCGTTGGGTGTTAAAGCATTACCAGTATTACCCTCAAAGATAGCTTGTTTTGAGTTTTTTAAAAGAACATGCAGGAGTTTTTATTCAGTTTTCGGAAACCCCCGCAGGTTGATGGCGGGGGTTTGCTTACTCAGACGAGCGGTTCAGTAGATTCTTTCGTACACGCCTTCCACTTCACGGAGAATAGGTTCGTATGCGGCTGGCTTGCGACCGAAGCAGATGCCTAATGATTCGTACATGGCGACTTGTTCGAGATCGACATGGCGCTGAGCAATTGCTTTGCTCGATTCGATGAATTCAATCTTGCGGCCCTTGACCTTGGAGATCGTGACACCGGACTTGCCATCGAGGAGAAGCAGTATTGCACCGGCACCGGCTTCAAAGCCGAAGTTGATATCGTATGCTGAAGAGTTGCCTGAACGGACCAGGTGACCTGGCTGGATGACGCGTACCTCAGGAATTTCGTATATCTTTTCGACAAACATACCGGTCTCTTTCATGAAAATAGGTATGGCCGGGTCAACTTTCATTCGTTTCTGAATTTGCTGTGCAGTGAATTTTCCTGCTCCGGCAAGCTTTTTATGGCCAAAGGCGTCGATGCCTGCTGATTCATCAACAATATCGCTGCCGTCGGCATTTTTAAGCCCTTCAGCCACAACAATGGTGTAGGTACCGCTGTGGACATCGCTCTCTCTGATCCTGCGAGTAAAACGTTCGGCGAGGTGTTCGTACACAATATCCCAGTCTGCAGGAATTTCAGGTATGAGAATACAGTCAGCCTCAGCTGCTATGCCGCTGCGAAAAGCGGTATGACCAGCATAACGGCCGAATACTTCAGAGACCAGAACCCTGTTGTGGGTTTTACCGGTTGTTTTTAAGTCGTGCACAAACTGCGCGATGCGGTTTATCGTGGAGTCGCCACCGACTGAGTAGGTCTGCAGGTCGAGATCCATGGTTTTCGGTGCGTGGATGCACTGAATTCCTTTCTGATTGAGATCAACCATGACGCTGCCCGAATCGTCCCCGCCACTGATAATGAGAGCATCAAGGTCAAATTTTTTCATACCCGCTTTGATACGGTTGTACTTGTCAGGATTGCTGATCGCCTTAATTTTCACTCTTGAATGTCCTGCTTCGGAACCGGCAAAACTTGCGTCAAACCGATCAAGACGCTCCTGGTCCAGGCGGACTATTTTTTCCTGATCGACGAGATTGTAGAGCCCTGCGTAGCCGTTAGGGATAATATAAAGCTCAAGATTTTTTGACAGCGCCATCATCGCCGCACCTTTCAGTACAGCATTGAGTCCGCCACAATCGCCTCCGCTGGTAAGAATTCCAATTTTTTTCACAGATATACTCTCCTATTCAAAGCTAATGTTAGTATTTAATGGCCAAATTTATTTATTTGTCGGGACATATTGTCACCGATGTCTGGCAGTTAAAATAGATTTTTTTTGGTTGATTTTTCAACTTTTGTCATGAATTACCTGGATGAGGTGAGGATTGCCTTTGTGCATCTGCGAGAAAGAAAGCGCCAAACTGTTCTCACTGCTCTTGGTGTAGCGGTAGGTTCGGCAATGCTTGTGACTACTATTTCCGTAGCACGTGGTTCATCATCGAATGTTGTTGCCAAGGTGATTGATACCGCTCCCCATGTCCTCATAAGTGCTGAAAGGGTTGTTCCGCTGGTACCTGAAAATCTTGTTACTCAGCGAGGGAAGGTTGCGATGGTGACCAAAAATATTAATCTTGATGAACAGGAAGTTATCAAGAATTATGTTGAGGTTGTCGAGAGCATTCGGCCAGTGGGGGAGCTGAGGAGCATTTCACCCTTTGTGCTCAGCAAATTATTAGCACGCAACAAAACTCGTTTTACTCCCTGTGTTGCCAGAGGCGTTGTTCCTCATCTTGAAGCAGATATTGCCGGGCTGCAAAAGAATCTGCTTGAAAAAAATTCTCTTGAAGAGTTGGCTTATACACCGAACGGTATTCTTGTCGGTGATCTTCTGGCTAAAAAGCTTAATGCAGGTTACCGTGACAGGATTGTGCTTGTAACAAAAAACAGCGAAGAGTTTTCTGTAACGATAGTCGGCCGATTCAGCAGCGGCTTCAATGCGAAGGATGAGCGGGAAGCTTATGTCAATCTTGCGCTTGCTCAGAGAATGGAGGGTATTGCTTCGAATTCTGTTACCGGTATCGGATTGAGAACAGCTCATGTTGATCGTGCTTCCGAGACTTCAGCGAAGGTGCAGAAACTGAGCGGATACAAAAGCGAGAGCTGGGATGAAACCAACCGGAACGTCATTGAGTTTTACAACCGTAATGCCCTGATCACGCTTGTTCTGGTAGGGTTTGTTTTTGTTGTCGCCGGTCTTGGTGTTTCATCGGTCATGACTACGGTGATTCTGCAAAAGGTTAAGGATATAGCCATCTTGCGTTCAATGGGTATGCAGGCAGGGAGTATCACCCGTATTTTTATGCTTGAAGGGTTTATGATTGGTGTTCTCGGAGTAGTAATCGGGAGTCCGATGGGTCATGTGATTTGTCATTTTGTTGACGCCATCCGTTTTGAGGCAAGTACTGCAGGAGTGTTGAAAAGTGATAAAATCAATATTATTGAGCAGCCTGAAGCTCACCTGATGGTGATCGCGTTTGGTATTCTGATTGCCGTTATTTCATCCTGGAGTCCGGCAAGAAAGGCTACGCGCTATTTGCCGGTCAGGATTCTCAGGGGTGAAGTCGGAGCTTAGGTGGATCGGATAATACAGACTGCATGAGCCGCAGCGCCCTCTTCCCGTCCTATATAGCCGAGCTTTTCGTTGGTTGTAGCCTTGACAGAGATGCTTCCGATTTCAACACCGAGGCAGCGTGCAATGTTTTTACGCATTTCTGTAATGTAGGGTGCTATTTTCGGTGCTTCAAGAAGCAGCATGGCGTCGACGTTCAAGGTCTGGTAACCGTTTTTTTTAAGAAGCTTTCCGACATGTTTGAGCAGAATCATGCTGTCGATATCCTTGAATTCCTGGCTTGTGTTGGGGAAGTGAAGGCCAATGTCACCCAGTGCAGCCGCACCAAGAAGTGCATCGCTCACAGCATGAAGCAGAACATCGGCATCGCTGTGGCCGTCAAGTCCTTTGTCTCCAGGGATATGAACGCCACCGATCACCAGTTTCCGACCTTCAGCAAAAGGGTGTACATCAATACCAATTCCAATGCGCATGGTTATTCCAGATTTTAAGGATTATAGGTGACAGGTATCAAAGATAGAATAAATCAGGAAAAATCAGAACCACATAGCAGAAGTGCCGGAGAAAAACCTTAAAATTAAGGGCTATTTATTGATATGCTCTTTCCTTATGAGTTTAATACAAGAGAGAGCTCTTTCAGAAATTTTTATAGCCAGAGTGAACGGAGGTACGGTATGATCTTTTCACGTTTACAGCGTTTTTTTTGGGTATGTGCTGGAACTTCGGTTGATTTTATTGAAAAATATCCGACGGAGCACAGCAAATATTTTGGAATAGGGGCGACCATCTTTTTTACTGCGCTTTTTGCCGCACTCTCTGGAGGATACGCACTTTATTTTGTTTTCGCCGGCAATGATTTTGGTGAATTGTGGGCAGTGCTTTTTGGTCTGGTCTGGGGTGTGGCCATCCTGAATCTCGATCGTTCTATTGTCTCTGGGATCAACAAGACCTCCAAAGGGGTGAAACAGTTCCTTCAAGCCTCTCCAAGACTGATTTTTGCCGTGCTGATTGCTATGGTCATTGCCCGTCCTCTTGAATTAAAAATATTTGACAAGGAGATTCACGAGCAGCTTCGAGCACGGTACCTTTCTGAGCAAAAGGAGCGGATTGTCAAGGTGCAGCAGTCATTTACCGAAAAATATGCACTTGAACTCAATCAGATCAAAACGTATCAGGATGAGTACGACAAGCTGAGCAGTGAGGTTAATCGTTTACGCGAGGAGCTTAAGCAGGAGGTGTTTGGATCCCGTACCTCAACCACCTCCGGATTGCAGGGATATGGTCCCTATGCAAGGAATAAGGAAATGGTTGTAGCTGCCAAGCAGACGAGGCTTGAATTTCTTGCAGGGCAGCTTGCAGAACTGCACGGGTATATGAGTCGTCAGAAAACAGCTGAGGGGCTTAATAATCAGATGATGCTGACTGATGACAGGCTTGATGGTAAAGCCGCGCACGCAGGTTTTGCTGACAGGAACTGGGCGCTCAGTGAGTTGACCCATTCGTCAAATGATGTGAGTCGCTCTTCGGCCAATGCGATTTTATTGATCACCCTGCTGTTTGTTGTCTTCGAATGCGCTCCCCTTATTGTCAAACTGCTTGCTGATGCAGGGCCTTGTGATATTGATATCAAGGAAACGGAATCTCGAATTATCTCGCAATTGACGAATACATCCTTTTTGTCGCGTAACAGAACCATCCGGGAGTACCGCTTCATGGGTTCAAAAATCGGAGGGAGGCGCGCAAAGAGGTATGTTTCAAATAAAAGGGGATGGGGGCGATAACGCTAATCTGTTCGTAAACTTCCACTATATTCACTGATGGATGTCGCACCGTGAGTTGAGAAGTATTGTTCAATTGCTGTTGCGACCTGTTCGCCGATATCGGGGTAGACAAAGTTCATGGTGCCGATCTGCACCGCCTTTGAACCGGCAAGCAGAAATTCCATGGCGTCCTCAAATCCCGCAATACCGCCCATGCCTACAACCGGAATGGAGACGGCGTTGAAGACTTCCCATACTTTTGCAAGGGCAATTGGTTTTATTGCGGGTCCGGACAGACCTCCTGTAATGTTTTTCAAGAGAGGCCGACGGGTTTTATAGTTAATCGCCATACCGACCACGGTATTGATGAGAGAGACTGAATCAGCGCCAGCTTCTTCAGCTGCAAGTGCAATGGAACTGATTGAGGTGACGTTCGGAGTCAACTTTATCATCAGATGGCGAGGGGTTATACTTCGCAGTTCCGAAACAATTTCATACGTAGCATCCCGGCTCACACCCATAATCATACACTCACCCTTGACGTTCGGACATGAAAGATTGATTTCATAGCCGTTAACTCCTTCGACGGCGTCCAGCCTTGCAACTATTTCACAGTACTCATCGATTGATCGGCCGGCAATATTGACAATAACGGCGGTATCAAGTTTGCGAAGAAAGGGAATTTTTTCTGTGATGAAACATTCAAGTCCGACATTGGCCAATCCTATGGCGTTGATCATTCCTGATGGAGTTTCAGCGATACGCTGGGGGAGATTGCCGGTTCTCGGCTCAAGGGAAATGGCCTTGGTTACCAGACCTCCGATTTTGGAAAGGTCGCAGAGTTGACTGAGTTCTTCGCCGTATGAAACAGTTCCCGATGCCAGGAGTACCGGTGATTTCAGATCAAGTCCCCGCCCGAGAGATACTGATGCGCAGGGAGCGGGTTTGGCTGTACCTTGTTGGCTCATGTTGTTCGGTGCTTGATAAGTGTCGCCGATGCGCTATCCTTGTTTATAGCGCATGCGGCTTCTGGCGTTCAGTTCAGTCTTATTTTCTGTTCAGATAGTAGCAGGTCGCATAGTCCTTGACCATTCTGTGGGTGTTGTATTCCGGTGCAATGGTTGCAATGGCGTTCCGGATTTTCTTGATCCACTGGACGGGTATATTCGCCTCGTTGCGTTCGTAATAAGCAGGGAGGATCTGGTTTTCCAAAGTTGAGTACAATTGTTCTGCGTCGAAACTATCCTGTTCCTCATGGTTTTCAAAAGATTCGCCGTTTCCGATCGCAAAACCGTTTTCACCGTTATAGGCTTCCGGCCACCAGCCGTCGAGAACACTGAAATTCAGACCACCATGCAGTACGGTTTTTTCGCCTGAGGTACCGCTTGCCTCCATTGGCCTTACCGGAGTGTTCAGCCAGACGTCAACGCCTGATACCATCCGTTTTGCAACGCCGAGATTGTAGTTTTCAAGGAAAACAATCTTGCCGCTGAACTCTGGACGGCGTGAGTGGTGGACTATCTGGCGGATGTAGTCTTTTCCTGCATCGTCATGCGGATGTGCTTTTCCTGCAAAGACTATCTGAAGCGGTCTTGAAGAGTGATTGATGATTTTGTCAAGGCGGTCAAGATCTCTGAAAACCAGTGGCGCACGCTTGTAGGTAGCAAAACGTCTTGCAAATCCAATAGTGAGCACATCGGGTGAGAAGGTGTTTTTTCTCGAACGCATGGCATCGTATTCACTGTAGATTGAATTTGTATGCTGGTGAAAAAGCTGGTTGCTCAGATATCTGTCCATAAAGTCGATCAGATGACGCTTCAGGGTGTAGCGTAAGGACCAAAGCTCCTCATCGGTGACTTTTGCAAGTACGGCTTCTGCAGTCTCGCGTGAAAGGCTCATCTCATCAATGCTGCCGGTGAACTTTTTCCAGAAATTATCGGTATAACCGCATGTCCAGCTGCTGGCGTGTACGCCGTTGGTAATATGGCCGATGGGAACCTCCGTAACCGTTTTGTCGGGAAAGAGATGCTGCCACATAACTCGCGAAACTTCTCCGTGCAGTTTCGAAACGCCGTTTGCCGAGCGGGACAAATGCAGTGCAAGCACTGTCATGGTGAAAAGTCCGTAAATATTGTTGTTATCTTCTGATCCAAGTCTCATCAGATCATCGAAGTTCATACCGATTGTGGACAGGTACTTATCGAAGGTGTAGTGCATCATATCGCTTGTAAAGCGGTCATGACCGGCAGGAACGGGAGTGTGTGTTGTAAAGACGCAGCGTGAGCGGACGATTTCTATTGCTTCTGTTTTCGATACTCCTTTTCTCAACTCGTTGGCAAGCAGTTCGAGCGTGAGAAATGCAGAGTGGCCTTCGTTCATATGATAGACTATCGGTGTTTTTCCGAGCTGGTCAAGAAGCTTGACGCCGCCGATACCGAGAATGATCTCCTGGTTGATGCGCATGTTCTGGTCACCGCCATAAACTCTACAACAGATATCGCGATAGTGGGATTCATTGGCCGCAATATTGGTATCAAGCAGGTAAAGGGTTGCTCTGCCAACTTTAAGGCTCCATGCCTGGGCGTAAACCTCGCTTTGCGCTATATTGACCGTAATGATGAGATCATTGCCATCCTGATCCTTGACTTTTTCTATAGGCAGGTGCTCAGGGTATTGCAGAGGATAATCTTCTTTCTGCCATCCGTCCTGATTGAGGTTCTGACGGAAATATCCTTCTTTATAAAACAAGGTAATACCTATAAAGTTGATGCCCAGGTCGCTGGCCGATTTCAGGTGATCACCAGAAAGGACACCGAGACCTCCTGAATATATTCTTACGCTTTCATGAATGCCGAATTCCGCACTGAAATAGGCGACAGGATCTTTGACAAGTTCTGGAGTGTTTTTTGCAGCCCAGGTCTCTTTTTCGTTGAGGTAGGCGGAAAAACGTGCATAAGCCCGGTCTATTTTGCTGCCGAATTCGCCAGTACAGCGGGCAACAAGTTCATCATTGGATATATGACGTAACAGTTCTACAGGGTTATGATTATTTCTCTCCCAAAGCAGAGGTGAGAGTTCTTCAAAAATCTGTTTTGCTTCTGTATCCCATGACCACCATAGATTTTTTGTCAGTTCTTTAAGGGCAGATATGTTATTTTGCATAATTTGAAAGGGATAATGATTGCTTAACTATCGCAGGTTGATGAAAGGCTGTATCTTGGCTACGAAAAGCATCTTCTTCATATCCGATGAATTTGTGCAAGATGATTAAAAATAATGCCCAATTTACAGTTTTAGAATTGAAAACCGCAAGTTTGAAATAATTTGATTACAGGTGATGTAAAAATAGCGCATATATCGGATCTCCATATTTCCGGTATGCAAGATCGTAGGCAGCTTGACTGCCTTTCCCGTTTGTTTGACCATTTCAATACAGCGGGGTATGATCATCTTGTTATTTCTGGAGATCTCAGCAACAGTGCTTCATCCGCGGACTGGATAATTATCAGAAAAAAACTGGAGAGTCATGGGTTCTACCACTGGGATAAGACAACTCTTATTCCAGGAAATCATGATCTGATTCTTCTTGAAGAGGAGATGCGATTTTATAATGCGCTGAATCCACTGCAGCAGTTAAGAAATAAGGCCTTTGAACGCAGGATTGTTGAGTTTTGCCAATTTTTTCAAGAATTGATTACTGGTGATGATCAGGGAAATCAGGCATTTCCATTTCTCAAGATTATAAACTATGCATCGGTCAAGATTGCAATTGCAGCTCTGAACTCGGTTTATCCATGGTATCCTGCTGATAATCCCCTTGGAGCCAGAGGTTATATCAGTAACGGCCAACTGCGAGCTCTGAGCGTTGAACCGGTTCTGTCATCTTTGGAAGATTGTTTTGTTATCGGGCTTTGCCATCATGCTTACAAAGTCTATGGTACTGATTCTCCGATTGACCTTGCTTTCGACTGGACTATGGAGTTGAAAAACCGTGATGAGTTTCTTGAAGTCATGAAGGTAATCAATGCAAAGCTGGTGCTGCATGGTCATTTTCACCGTTTTCAATCATACGAGGTTAAGGATATAACCTTTATTAATGGGGGAAGTTTTCGGTACAATCCGCTCTGTTACAGTGAATTAGTCATCGATGGTCAGGAAAGCTGTATCCAGAGGTTTGTTACCCTGTCCATAAAAAGTTAAAGAGAATATGACTGCCTTAAGAGTACAATCATATTCTCTTTAACTGCAATAATTATTGATTCTCAGTTCTGGCCTCGGCGGGCGAGCTGGCGATCCATCATGATCAGTGCATGTCCTTTCTCACCGGCCATTTTCAGAGTTTCCAGGATTGCTGAGGCTGTAGCCTCTTCCTCTACTTGTTCGCCGATAAATTCATGAAGAAGCACTTGTGCGGAATAATCTTTCTCATCCAGGGCTAATTCATAGAGCTTATTGATGAGTGCGGTTATTCTCCGTTCGTGTTTAAGAACATCTTCGAAGAGTGCAGTAGGCGATTTGAATTCCAGAGGAGGTTGCTCGATTTTTTGAAGCTCAACACGTCCACCTCTCTCGTTGATAAATTTATAAAGTTTCATGGCATGTCCCGACTCCTCTTTGGTCTGGATTTTCAGCCAGCTTGCAAAACCAGGAAGGTTCTGTGATTCAGCGTAAGCCGCCATTGAAAGGTAAAGATATGACGAAGAGAGTTCATGATTGATCTGATCGTTGAATGCTTTTTGTAGCGTCTTGCTCAGCATGGCAATTTCTCCTGCACTTTGAGGTTATGATCCTTTAATCTATTCACAAGTAAACGCGGAGAGAGTGGTATTAGTTTCTCTTATTCTCTGTGTTTTCTTTCATGTAGCTGCGAATTCTTTCAGCGTGATCACAGTCTTCCTGATTGAGCTGTTTGAAAATATTTGCGGAAAAAGAATTCGTCGGACTGTCAAGAAACTGCTGAAAATGAGATTCACCTGCAGCAAGTTCAAGATCGAGCGCAACTTGCAAGGCTTCGGCTTTTGATGGAGGTGTTTCCGAATATCTACTGATCAGCTCTGCAATTTTTTTGTTTGTATCGATCAGGGATTGCAGATCGGTTGAGAGCAGGTTGTCCGGAAAAAATTCAAGAGGCTGCGGTTGTTTTTTCTCCTGCTGAAGCAGCGAAGCATGTCCTTGTTCCTCCATTGTCAGTTCCCACCAGAAATCCTCATCCTCAAAAAAACTGTCATGAAAAAGGGAGTAGAGTTTCGCAAGGCTCAATTCCAGCTTTATTGACTCGTCAAGATGTTTTTGCAGTGTTTCAGTCATGGTCAATCCATTTAATTTAGACCCTTATTTGTCTCGATAGGAAGCGTATTCCTGTAAACTTTTAACACCGAATTCCTGTCGTCGGATACAATTTATTGCCTGTACTGAAGCCTCTGCGGCCTCGATGGTGGTGACAAACGGCACATTGCTCAGTACTGATGCCGCACCGATTGCTTCTTCATCGTGCAGAGCTTTTTCACCTCTTGGTGTGTTGATGACAAAGTTGATCTTGCCGTGCTTGATAATGTCGAAGATGTTAGGTCTTCCATCCTCACCAACCTTGAAGACTTTTTTACATTCAATACCGTTCTCTATCAGAAACTGATGTGTGCCTGCCGTGGCAATCAAATCGAAGTCCATGCGGTAGAGTGCCTTTGCAATGGCAAGGATGCGCTCGTTTTTATCCTGATCGTTCACACTGATAAAAACCGCTCCTGAAAGGGGGAGCTGCATGCTTGCCGCCTGATAAGCCTTGGCAAAAGCCTCAGGGAACTCATCGGCAAGGCTCATCGCTTCACCGGTCGAGCGCATTTCAGGGCCAAGGTAGACGCCCGATTTTACAAATTTAGAGAACGGGAAGACAGGTTCCTTGATGGCAAGATGTTTCATGCCGAGTTCATCGCAATCTTTCAGATCATACTCTTGACGCAGATCGCTGAGTTTTTCACCAAGCATGACCCGTGTAGCGATCTTTACAACGGGTATTGCGGTTGCCTTGCCGACAAAAGGAACTGTCCGGCTGGCTCTTGGATTGACCTCAATGACATAGACACTCTCGTTCTGCACGGCATATTGTATGTTCATCAGTCCCACAACCTTCAGGTTTGCCGCCAAGATTCGGGTATACGCCTTCATTGTTGCTATGACATTCTGGCTGATGTTGTGATAGGGCAGAATGGATGTGGAGTCGCCGCTGTGAATCCCTGCAGCTTCAACATGCTGCATGATGCCGCTGATAACGCAGTCAGTTGAATCGGCGATGGCATCAATGTCGAATTCAACGGCAGTTTCCAGAAAACGGTCAATCAGGAGGGGATATTTTTCGGTAATGAAAAGAGCTTGATCGACATACTCTTTCAGTGAGTCGTCATTGTAGACGATTTTCATTGCCCGCCCCCCAAGAACATAGCTTGGGCGGACCAGGGCAGGGTAGCCAATTCTCTTCGTGATTACCTTGGCTTCCTCAAAGCTGATTGCAGTTCCGTATTCAGGATGGGGAATATCCAGCTCTTCAAGCAGTGCACCGAATTTTTTACGGTCTTCGGCCAGGTCAATGCCTTTGGATGATGTACCGAGGATGGTTACACCGGCTTCATGAAGTTTTGCGGAGAGCTTAAGGGGTGTCTGACCACCAAAGCTTACAATAACACCAAGAGGGTTTTCGTGTTCGATGATGCGAATGGTATCCTCAAACGTGAGTGGTTCAAAGTAGAGTTTATCGGCTATATCGTAGTCAGTTGAAACAGTTTCAGGGTTACAGTTGACCATGATGGTTTCATAACCGGCCTCTTTAAGGGCGAAAACTGCCTGGACACAGCAATAGTCAAACTCGATGCCCTGACCGATCCGGTTTGGGCCTCCACCGAGAATAATGACTTTTTTCAGGTTTGAGGAAACAGATTCATTCTCCTCTTCGTATGTCGAGTAGTGGTAAGGTGTTTTTGCATCAAATTCCGCGGCGCAGGTATCAACGGTTTTGAAGACTGATTCAACACCGTAATGTTTTCTGAGCGCTCGTATAGATGGTTCTGTTGTATTAAAAATATTGGCAAGCTGAAAATCGGAAAACCCGTTTTGTTTGGCATGCAGCAGCCTCTCTTTCGGGAATTTTCGGGATAGGTCAATAATCTCCTGTGTCAGGTCGGAAGCTTTAATGGTCATGCAATCTCTATAGTTTTAAGAAGCTTCATGATATAGCAGTATAAAGGTAACAATTCACCCCTGTATAAAAAACCGGTGCATTATACAAAAATGCTTATGCTTCTCAAAGCAGGCGGTTGCCGACCTCTCTCCTCTTCTTTTTTTCCTCTCTGCAAATGGTTCAGGATTTTTTTTACATTACACTGTTTTTGTGTTCTGTCTCTTTCTCTCTGTCGAAAACAGGTGTAATAACGTGAATGGATAAAAAGAATTTCGATACTATTGAAGCTGCCATTGAAGATATTCGGCAGGGTAAACTGGTTATTGTCATCGATGATGAGGATCGTGAAGATGAGGGCGATTTTATTGGTGCTGCAGACCAGGTAACCACCGAAATGGTGAATTTTATTACAAAGGAGGCCCGAGGTCTGCTTTGCGTGGCGATTACCATGGAACGGGCAAAAGAACTTCAGCTTGATCCGATGGTTCAGAGAAATACCTCCCAGCACGAAACAAATTTTACCGTTTCTGTTGATGCGCTCGCCGAAGGAGTCACTACCGGTATTTCAGTCTTTGATCGGGCCACTACTATCAAGATGCTTGGTGATCCTGCTTCCAAGGCGGACAACTTTTCCCGTCCCGGTCATATTTTTCCTCTTCGGGCCATGGATGGCGGCGTCCTCAGACGTGTGGGGCACACCGAAGCTGCTGTTGATCTTGCCCGTCTTGCTGGCTGCAGTCCTGTCGGGTTGCTCTGTGAAATTCTGCATGACGATGGCAGTATGGCCAGACTTCCGGAACTTATCAAGCTGAAGGCGAAATTCGGGTTGAAGCTTATCACCATCAAGGAACTTGTTGCCTATCAGATGCAGCGCAACAAACTTGTGCACCGTGCGGTTGAATCGAGGCTTCCGACTATTTACGGAGAGTTCAGGTTGATTGCCTATGAATCGTTTACCGACCAGCAGAACCATATCGCTATTATCAAAGGGGATGTTACGACTGATGAGCCTGTTCTTGTCAGGGTTCACTCGCAGTGTGCCACTGGAGATACCTTTGCTTCTCTGCGTTGCGATTGCGGCAACCAGCTTGCATCTGCGCTGACGATGATTGAAAATGAAGGGCGTGGGGTATTGATTTATCTCATGCAGGAAGGTCGGGGTATTGGTCTGATCAACAAACTGAAAGCTTATAACCTTCAGGATGAAGGGTTTGATACCGTTGAAGCCAATGAAAAACTTGGTTTCAAGGCTGATCTGCGGGATTATGGTATCGGTGCTCAAATTCTTAAGGATCTTGGTGTAAGAAAAATGAAACTCATGACCAACAATCCCAAAAAAGTGGTCGGTCTGGAAGGGTATGGTCTCGAGATTGTCGAGCGCATTTCACTTGAGATGGCTCCTAATCCGATGAATCAGGGATATCTGGATACAAAACGTGACAAGATGGGTCATATGATAGGTTGTTCATGTGGTACTGATAAAACAATCACACTTCAATAACCGTAAATTTCCGTCAGGAAAAGGACTGAGACTTCGATGGATACTGACATCCTTCAACGGCAGGATAAGGAAGTCTTTGAGGCTCTTGCCAACGAGACAACAAGACAGAATGAAACTTTGGAGCTGATTGCTTCGGAAAATTTCACCAGTCGTGCGGTTATGCAGGCCTGCGGGTCGGTCATGACCAATAAATATGCAGAGGGCTATCCCGGCAAGCGTTATTATGGCGGTTGCGAATATGTCGATGTAGCTGAAAATCTCGCCCGTGACCGAGCTAAAAAACTGTTCCGATGCGACTATGTCAATGTGCAGCCGCATTCGGGTTCAAGCGCGAACATGGCGGTTCTCTTTTCGGTCTTGAAGCCGGGTGATCGTATTATGGGGCTTGATTTGTCGCATGGCGGACATTTAACCCATGGTAGTTCGGTTAATTTTTCCGGTCAGATGTTTGACGCTCACTCTTATGGTGTTGATCGTGAGACCGGCATCATCGATATGAACAAGGTTGAGGAACTCGCCCTTCAGGTACGGCCTAAACTGATTATCTGCGGAGCCAGTGCCTATTCTCAGGGATTTGATGTCAAGGCGTTCAGAGCGATTGCCGATAAGGTCGGAGCCTTTCTGATGGCCGATATTGCGCATCCTGCCGGACTGATTGCTGCTGGTTTTCTGGGCGACCCAATGCCCCATTGTCATTTTGTAACCACCACCACGCACAAGACCCTTCGCGGTCCGAGGGGCGGTATGATTATGATGGGCACCGACTTTGAAAATCCTATGGGTATTACCATCAAGACCAAAACCGGTTCACGTCTGAAAATGATGTCTGAGGTTATGGATGCAGAAGTGATGCCTGGTATACAAGGCGGTCCACTCATGCATATTATTGCCGGCAAAGCGGTTGCATTTGGTGAGGCTCTCCAGCCTGAGTTCAGGGAGTATGCGGCTCAAGTCATAAAAAATGCCGCTACAATGGCTGAAACCTTTACTCATCTTGGTTACAATATTGTAAGCGGTGGCACCAAAAACCATCTTATGCTTCTCGACTTGCGCAACAAAAACGTTACAGGAAAAGTGGCCGAGAACCTTCTCCACGCAGCAGGCATTACCGTCAACAAGAACATGGTTCCTTTTGACGATAAGTCGCCTTTTGTTACAAGCGGCATTCGCATCGGTACTCCGGCCATGACCACTCGAGGTATGAACGAAGTGGATAGCAAGTCTATCGCTGAGCTTATCGACAGGGTTATTTTATCAGCTGAAAAGTCGGATTCAGCAGAGGTATGCCAAGCCGTCAGAAAGGAAATAAGAGAGCTTTGCCTCCGCCATACACTTGAAGGATACTGTGCGTGAGGCCGGTGAGAGACAGTAAATGATTGCAAGTGAAACACAGGAACCCCGGTGATGATCCGGGGTTTATTGTTTGTGTGTAAAGTTTCATTATATATCCAGCAAATTTGTCTCTACATCCATTTTGATACCGCAATATTCATGAAATCATCAGTTACCATCCGTAGAGAGTTAACCGTCCTGAAAATCGAAGAAGTTACTTTTGACTTTCGTCATGAAGAAGCATGTAACTCAGCAGTAGCGGATCTGCTTGCCAAGGAGGAGAGTAAAAACCTGATCATCGATTTTTCCGATGTCAAATCCATAGATGCCTCGGTAATCACCTCCATTCGTTTTGCTCAGGAATGCGCCAATAAATGTGGTGGTGTGGTTATTTTTGTAGCGCTTTGCAAGGCCATCAAGGAGCTGCTGAAACTCCAGGAACTCGACAAGCAGCTCTATCTCTATTCATCCGTCTATGAGATTTTGACCCTTATCGCTCCGGATGTGAAAGGTAAAAGACCTGCACGCGCGAAAAAGATACCGCACGCTGATGACATTATCGATGAACTGCTCAAGCGTGAAGCCATAGCCATACCGAATATCCCTGCTGACCTGCATGAGGAACTTGACGTTGAACTCGATGAAGAAGAGCTTGACGAAGATATTGATGCTCCTCTGCTTGAATCCGATGATCCTGATTCGTCCGCTCCCCACGCAGCAAAAGAATCGAGCACCAAAAAAAAGAAGACGAGCAAAATCAGCGGTCACTGAGGCCAAGCCACCTTAGGCGGCAATTGCCCGAGTATAAGTGAATATTGAAACTTTATAACGGACATTTACGTTTCATATACAGTAAATTTCATTTTTTTCAAAAAATTACCATGGAGATGAAATGAAAAAAACAATGGTAGTAATGGTGTTCCTCGTTGCAGGATTATTGGCAGCAGCCAGAACCGCATCAGCAGCTAAAAATTATATCAGTGGAGATATAGGTATTGGATGGGTGAACAATATAACAGATACCTATTCCACATCGACCTATGGTTTGCCGATGTTTTTTCAAACAACAAATAACAATCGATTAGCGTTTGCTGATTCAGGCCTGACACTTTATGGTGCTATCGGTTCTGATTGTGGATCCTATCGCATGGAAGGTGAAGTTGGCTACCAACGTACCAATGTTAAAAATATTACAAAAGGGATTTCATCTGCCGGTTCATTCTTGCCATCATCGACAGTGACTGATTTAGAAGGAAATGTTTCTGTGATATCAATTCTTGCCAATGGTTATTACGATGTCCATGGTGGTGCTCTTGATCCATATATCACTGCAGGTGTTGGCTGTGCTTCAATCAGTTTTAATGATATCAATGCACCGGCAAGTAATTTGCAATATTCAGGTTCTTCTTCTAATGCACAGGCAACCTCATTAGCTTATCAGATTGGTGCAGGTTTTGCGGTTCCTCTCAGTAAAACGATAAAACTTGATGCCCGATATCGTTATTTTGCAACTGGGAAAGTCGGCAGTATCGCTACAAGCCAGGTTACTCTCAAGGATTTCAGCATCATCAGCAATAGTATTGTTCTTGGTCTGAGAGTCGGTATATAAATCAATGAAGGTGTGTGAAGTAAGAGGCCGTCTGATCGAGAGGTATCGGACGGCCTCTTAACGTTTATGCGTTATTTTTCAACCATAGAGTGGCAGAAATATCGCCAAGTGATGCCGCCTTTTTAAAGTCCGATTTTGCCCCTTGTGTATCTCCAATTGCAGATTTTGCAAGCCCCCTATTGCTAAAAGCAACAGCATCAATAGGGGTTGGATCTATCTCGATAGCTTTAATAAAGTCCATATTTGCCGCTTCGGTTTCACCTGTTGCGCGGTACGCAATTCCTCGATTGATATAAGCTTTTGAAAGGTCAGCAGGGGCAAGTTTCTGGTTTTGTTCAATGGCCTTGGTGAACTCTGCTATGGCTTCCTTGTTTTTTCCGGCGTTAAGGTTTGATTCTCCTTGAGCCAGACAGGTGTTGTTCTGTGCATAAGCGGCATTACTGGAAAGTATTACAGCCATTACCGCAATAGATAGAAAACGGAATAAGTTTTTCATGATTACCTCACTTGTTATGGATGATTGTTCATATCAGCAGCATGAGGATCACAAAAGTTGGTAATCCATAGCCACACGAATAATAGTAATCAACACTCCCTTAAAGTATGGTTAATCAGCGCTTAAATTTCACGAAAAGCTGTGAGTTCGAACCGAAAACCAGATCAACGATGCTCCCCGTCCACTTGAGCTCACCCGTCGCCCGATCGAGCCCCTCCAGCACACCTTCGGCTGTGAGAGACTTCTGCCACTTCGTTTTCATGTCGAGGAGATTCACGAAGAAATCATTGGTCAATGTTTCAGGGCGCTCAGTGAAAACGCCATGTCTGGACTGCCCGGCGTTCGCATTCAGGGTGCGAAGCCCGCCGATCAGAACAGTCATCTCAGGGGCGGTAAGCCTCAACTGCTGCGCCTTGTCCACCAGCAGTTCAGCCTCTGAACCCTCGAGCCCCTTGCGAACATAGTTGCGGACCCGTCTGCGAAAGGTTCCAGGACAGCGAACGAGTCCACATCGGTCTGGCGAACGCATCAGCAAACTGATCCGGATTCTCGTAAAAGCGCCTTGAAATTTTTTCGTAGAGAGGGTCTATTTTCCGACCCCCAGTAAATATACTCTTCAGGTTCCCAGATATCCTCACGCCCACCGCCGAAACCGAAGGTCTTGAGTCCCATCGACTCCAGAGCGACATTGCCGGTGAGGATCATAAGGTCGGCCCATGAAATTTTCTGACCATATTTCTCTTTGATCGGCCAAATCGGCCTGCGTGCCTTGTCAAGGTTGACATTATCAGGCCAGCTGTTGAGGGGTGCAAAGCGCTGATTACCTCTCCCTGCGCCACCCCGACCGTCAGCGGTGCGGTAAGTGCCAGCGCTATGCCACGCCATGCGAACGAACAATGGTCCGTAGTGGCCGAAGTCAGCCGGCCACCACTCCTGTGAATTGGTCATCAGTGCCAGAAGATCCTTCTTCACGGCATTCAGATCGAGGCTCTTGAACTCCTCGGAATAATTGAACTCATCACCCATAGGGCTGGACAATGAGGAGTGCTGGTGCAGGATGTTCAGCTTCAGTTGATTGGGCCACCAGTCAGTATTCGATTGGGATCCGGCGCCCGTGAATGGGCACTTTGCTTCAGTTGACATGGTTATCTCCTTTTGTTGGGATAAGTTTTGGCAGAATAAGTAATATGAATATATATATAATTAATCACGTACATAACTATATATATTATACATATGTGCGTGCACGATATCACGAGCTACTTGTGCATATATGCTTGTGCACACTGGCACGCACGTGTGTATGCCGGCCCTAGCGCTACTAGTAGCATGCAGGAGGCAAATGTTGAGCTCCTCACGG
>CAIPYV010000118.1 GCA_903869365.1 uncultured Chlorobiaceae bacterium | reverse complement strand
CCTGAGATTGTAACTGCTTTACAGCACTATCCAGACAACGGCGTCCGATGAAAAGTTTATTATGATCATTATCGTCAATGCAGAAGAGGGCGCTGTTCAGGGGCAAAACTGCGATCCGTGTATTCCTGATGGTGAGAACTTCTACCTGACTGCAGGTTGTGTCCGTGGGAAATGTTCTTATTCCGTTGAAGTAGTTGTTGTACCATTCTGAGAAAGCCTGAAGTTTTTGAGTCAGATGAGGTAACGAGGTTTTAAGATCAAAATAATCATCGGGATCATCATTTGGCTCGATGGTGCGAAAAAGACCTTTACGCATCTGGCGATCAACATCATGGTTGCCGGGAACAATGAACAGGCGCTCCTTTTCCAGCCCAGCAGCATCAAGCAGGGCATTGAAAAATTCTGTTGCACAGGCGTACTCTTGAGCCTTTCCGTTTTGAGCAATATCACCTGTTGCAAAGATGAGATCAGGCTTGTGACCCTCTGTTCCGAAGCGCTTTACTGAGGAGACAAGAGCATTAAGGATGACCTCCTGATTGTAGGGGCCTTTATCGCTCAGATGGAAGTCCGAAACATGCAGCCAAGTTACAGCCATAATAAGGGAGTGAATGGATTAACAGAAATGGAACTGACGTGTTTACAATATAATACAAACCTGAAGATTGTGTATTGCTTAACAAGCGAACCACCCGCCTCTTCAGCCCAAGCCTCCAGCGGGGAGGGCTGATTGCAGCGGCTGCGTTCTTCCGCGCGCAGCTGCTGCAATAGGCCCGTGGGCGGGTGGGGCAATGTGAGCGCAGCGAACGAGCCACGCACGCCCCCCCCCGCTGCTGTCCGCTCAAGATCGCCTCCACCCTGCAATGCTCACCAAGCAAAAGAAAGAAGCAAAAGAGCACTGCACGCCGCCGCCAGATGCCAGATCGCACGCCAAAGCTCTTGGCAGCATTCGCCAATGCACCGTAGCGATCTTCGTATGCACTGGCACGATGCTTGATGTCTTCGGCCTCCCCAAGCATCGTGACAGTGCAGGTATATCTGTTTTTTAGATCCGCTGTCACGCCGACAAATGCCCGCCCGAGCTATCTGGAAGGGTGGGTGGTCAAAACTTTCTTGCTGGTGTTTCTGAAAGTCGGCTTCATTGAGCCGCTTTTCCTGCTGGTGTTTCTCAGAGTTGCCTTCGAGATGCTGCTGTTTCTGAAAATCGCTTTCCGCAATTGAAGCAGGCGCAAATCAGGCGGTCCAGCAAAGGCAGACTGAAAGATTGAAGCGGACTCGCAATGCTTTCATAATGCTTTTGGGGGTGAACGAGTGCAGGTAATGCTGGCCAGTTCGTGGGAAAGGCTGCAGCCTTCCCTGACCCGCTTATTTATTGCAGAAATTTGCGATTACCACCTGGAACATCTTCATAAGTGATACGGTTTTTCGTATTCTTGATATCACTGAAAAAACCAACAACAAAAGAATCTGACATGAAAAAATACATGCACCAGAGGGGTTCTTGGATAGTTGCTTTCTTGATGTTGTTTATTGCATCTACCGCCAAGACTGTTTCAGCGGCAACAACGGCGTGCCCTTCACAGTATCTGAACGGCGTTGCTCCGGATATTTAAAAAGCTTCGCTTGCAAAAAGCGCGCGTGAATTAGGATACGACAACTTCGCGGTGATGCAATCCGGATAGCGGCAAGTGAGGTTATCTGATGGGTTGTTGGCCATCGGTAACAACGCTCGTTCGCAAAATTGATAGGTGTTGGATTGCTCCTATCGCTATTCAACAACGTCACCGGGGCAGCAGTCGGGGGTGATGAAGAGACTGTAGAAGGCTTTTGGGGTTGAGGAGGGGTGCTCGCTGTGTTGGGCAGCCTTTCCTGACTGATCAAATCTCAAAGTAACCTTTCATGAAGGTTCTCAGTTTTTCAATCAATTGGTCAACACCCACTGGGTCATATTCATAAGGAATGTAATTGTAGTGCTTAATGTCAGATGGTATATCATCGTTCGATCGAGTAATAAGCACAACCTGCTTCCCTACTGTGTGAGCCATCCCGATCTCGTAGAAAACGTTTGGATTCTTCTGCGTACAATCAGCAATAATCAGTTGCGCTCTGCAGATACCATCCCAAACCTTATCCATGAACGGCCCTGGTGTGTACATATCATCCGCTCGCAGGATCTTTATCCCCAACTCATCCCCCAACTTTTTGATGTGATAAGTATAAACTCCTTCCATTTCAGGGTTAAACGGCATCAGCACGAACACATCGATTCTATCCTCGGATTGTCGAGGCCTTCCAAAGGCCGGAGTAACAGCCATTCCCGTCGAGGATCGAGATATCATGGCCACTTCAGATAAGCTCATACCACCAAATGCTCCACGGATCTGTGCCCATAGCCCGGTCTCTTTGATTTCTCCGACTGGTTTTTTACCACCTTCAGTTTCCTCGTCAGTAAAATTAATCAACCCAAGCTCACGCATCTGAAACAACTTGTCGCGAAGCATCATTGTAGCAGTGTTATTGATGAGTTGTGCAGGATCAGCATACACATATCTTTCGCACAACTCGTTCCAGGTTTTGCTTTCTCTCAGCAATAAGAGAATGAGAGCACCATTGTCGATCTGTTGATACGGAATTTTCTTTTTCATTTTCATCGCAAACTCCTTATATCAAAAATTATTTTAGTGACTTGCGCGAACTTCGATGAGTTTTCTTCACCTGATCAGCCTCCTCATTCAGGTTTAGCTCAGCGTTGTCCGAACGTTCCACTACAGCGACGAAGCCAGTTCCATGAACATACATAATTTGGATTAACTTGAGACTTGGCTCCGAAACTGCAATCCTGTTAAGATTTTCTTCCAAAGCAGGAAGACTTACTCCCACAATAAATTGATACCTCAACATTTAGATTCTCACTGTTAAATTGGTTAAGAAATTTGATAAAAATACATTACCTCTTGTGCATGGTATCACAACACTCTTCTACTATTTCGTATCGACACAATAAAAACGCTCGTCTCAGTTCATGACAATTATCGTGAAAGGTCAGAGTTAATGAATGTGAATCCTGGCAGCAATTGATCGGGCTGACCTTGACATCACCAATTCCATAATACAGCTTTGGCCAATCTGCACTCCGCACACAGGAAATCTCGACTTCTTGAGTATCATCGTAGTCATCATCTGCATGATCGACTGTCACCTCAACGAGTCGACTGTCTCGAAAATCTTCATGAGCACAAGCACAACCTCTTATTTCAGGACAGCTATGTTCGCACTCCTCTCTGGCCTCAAGTAATATGGCCAACTTTGTGATTCTGAGCGTTGGATCTGCTGGTAGGAACGGGAACAATCTGCGAGTCACTCGAACAGTCATACTGCGTTCAGATTCCCGATGTTGGTGAGCGCGTCTGAACAACTCCCATGAATCCGGAAAATCTTTTCGTAAGTCGAGGTATATCCAACCGTTTCCAGGCAGCTTTTTTCGAGCGCTTGAACGTGCCGCATCCCTTAATGAATCTCCACCCTCTTTTGCTGTTAAACACGTATGTAACAACACATCGGTCATGCTATCCATATCGAAGTAGTTGTTCTCTTGTGGTATCTCAATTCGCCAGCAACTCACTGCACCATAGAATTCGAAAGGCAAATGACGTTCATCATGAAAATTCAGTTCAAACAAACCTGAATCGTTTCGTCCGCTTGATGTCGCGATTGCTTCTCTTGCGCCATAGTGCTTCACGACACGTTGGTCACTGCCACATAATTCATAATGTTCATGCGGCTCGTGGTGACAACCGCAAGGATTGAGAGGCTTCTCATGACAACATGCAGTTACGGGACAGGGAAGGCAAGGATTTATTCTCGTCTGACTTCTCAGCAACGTCAACCGACAATGCACTCCTGTATAAGGTCCGGTAACACAAGGAATGGTAAGGCTGATATTCTTGATTCGACGCATGTATTGACCTGGATAGTCCATATCAAACATCCATTCGGGAATATCAATTTCGCAACTGCCGGTTATTTTCAGCCTGAGGAACTCTAATGGGAAATGAACGGCCAAGGATATGTGTTTCGTGAGTTCATACTCCCTGCGGTTGCAGTCGACATATTCTGTTTCCATACGCTGCAACGCCAGTTGCAACCGCTCTCCGAACATGAGTCCCTCATGAAGATTATCACAATTTTCTCCAGGCAGAAAGTTCCGTTTTGTATAACCCATTTCGAAGTTGAACGCTCTCTGTGCTTCAGAAGCTAAATGTCTTGCCAGTTCATACATTTTCCAGAAAAGGGCAGCGGTTTCTTTCTGGAGGTAGAGGAATAGTTCGTGACTGGTGAATTTATCACGAAGTGCATCGAGCATTTCTCGCGATTGTTCGAGTTGCCGCTGCTGAATGTTCAGATCTTCCAGCGATTGGTTTCTTCTGCGCTCGGCAGCAAGAATCTGAATTTCTATCTGCTCGATTTCGATGTCCAGAACCTCAACCTGATGAACCCAATCATTCAAACGACGCTGCCAGCTTGCCTGAGTCAAATCAAGTGAAGCAGTGATACCCGCTATCTCCGCGAACTCATTTGAAATCCGGGCGATAGCCTGGAACATGTCAGCAAGCTTGGTTCCAGGGGGTAACTGCATATTTACCCCCATAGTACCGACAAAGAGATTCGGAATGATATGCATAGCTTCCCCAGTGGCTTCAATGGGTATAGCTGAAGAGCGTAAATCAATAGACGATTCCGTGTTACTTTGGTAGCTCAACTCACCATTGTTAAGACCTGCATCGACAAGTGCTTTATAGTAACGGCGATTCGTTTGACTGACCTCCTTGGTTTTTCCAAGTGCCTTGACCTGCCAATCAGCTTCGCGCCACTGCTCCTGCCGTACCTTGATTGTCATATCAGCTAATTGCGTCTCGTGGCGTGCTCTCATCGAAGCAATATATTCTGAATCACCCCGGTCAAACGCAGACAATTGCGCTGTGGCCAGTTCGTGCACCTTTGCAACCGCTTCCTGGGCCCTCTGCACCAAAAAGACAAATCGATAGGGAGAGTGTGGACGACACCACTCGCTTTCATCACAATATGGTTCGTTCGGTGATTCGCACCCGCAATGATGATCGAGGGTGCCACAGGTACAAGTATCCTGTCCCCAATAAGGTGGACGGCACTCTTTGGTGCTGTCATGTAATCGAGCGCTGTTCAGACAGTGATGAACTAATGCTAATCCATCCCTTACCCGACAGTAAAGCTCCATCAGACGAGGGTTGAGGGGTGGAGACAAGGGTACAAACGTGGCTACAGTCTGTTTGTTCGGCAGTTCTTGATTAACGACAACTTTTGGACAAGGGCCGAGAATCATCGCTGCAGTATCGAGAACAACACGAGTCTGCTGAGCGGATTCACGAGAATTCTGGCGCTTCAAAGCATTTGACCATTCAACAAGGGTTTCGAGATAATGAAAAAGAATAGAACGATTGCGCGCCATTTCTCCTGAAACTACTGTTTGAGTGTTTGCTTCTAAGCAATGAGGCCAGCTGTTGTTTACCTCAAGAGGATTAAGAACAAGTTGGTACCATTTCAGAGCGGATTCGAAACGGCAGTGGCAACGCAACAAGCTTGCGACCGAAACAGCCGGACTGAACAGTGATTTAGGAAACAGTCTATCGCCCGGCTCAACAAACACAAAAAAGGGATAGACTGGAAGTCCGGCAGGGAACGGATTGTTGAATACCTGCGGATCCGCAACAAGAGGTAAAGAGACAGAGGAATCGGTCACAAGGTCATAACGAAATCCAGGTGCATCCTTTCCATTGTATCCAAGAGGTGTAATGCCTCCGGAGACTGAAAAGGTCAGCGAATCCCCTACTCTTCCAACGTAGGTTAAATCGGGAACAATGCCGGACTGCAACTGAACCACGTCAACGGAACGCCTTGGTTGTTTGAATTCGCCATTGTGGATTTGGCACCAGGCAAGGCGAGCAGCCGAAGCCGACTTCCAGTCGAGCAGTGTTGGGAGAGAATTCTCATTGTGCCAATTGGTCGATGACTGCAATGCAGGATCATAATATTCATCCTGATCCTGTGAGTTGTAAACCTGGGAACCAATCAGCCAGAAATAATATTCGTCGATATATGGCGGATGAACACAACCACACTCACTGCAGCAACCAGGCTCTTCGTGGAAGTTACTTGGTCGGAACTCTTTCTTTGCAGGGAGTATACCCTCGGCTGCTATACGGAAAAACTTGACGCCCAGTTGAATGGCGGCCTGAATCCAAAATGGCAGTGAATTATTATCTTGCATTGGCGATGCCAGCCATGAAGGCCTTGCATCTCGCTCCTGTGTACCCAATAAACCGAGACCTTCTTTTTGAGAGGAAAGGACGCGTAATGAAGATGGGTCGCGCTTTTGCAAAAGTTTGACAGCAGGATGAACGGGTGGGAGTGATTCAGGCCAATATTCCAAACCACCAGGTACAGCAATAGTTAGGGTTGAACGGCGCAACTCCTCTTCGAGTAACTGGAATGCCTCGACCTTTCTGGCGTTACGCAACTCATCCCAATCGATCCAGTTTTCCTTATAAATAGAGCGACATTTACATTTTTCCCAAATACGAAACGCTTCGAATTCGTGTTTCCAAAGTTGTATGAATTCAGCGGTAATAATCCATAGCGGTTTACCGGACGCATCCCTATCAAGCCCGAGGCGTCTGCGTCGTATAAAATTCTGAATGGCGGTTGCCGCCTCTTCAATTCGGCTGGCTCGCTCACAACGACCGGTTTCTACATCAAGCAGGAGAAGTGCGCTGAGCTCCTTGGGGTATTTGGCGTACCCTCCCCAAGGCAACTGTACGCGGTTCATCCCGCAGAGATAAGCAAGCAGAGCGGATCGGGCATGTTCCCGCAAGCAGTCATTGAGTTTTTTTACATCGGTGTATCGACGCGGCTCCCCATCCTCGAAACAGCCATCGCACAGGAAACTTGAGAGGTTGGCATTGCCCGTCTCATTCTCCAGATTCACAAGGGCAAGCGGATCGTCTGATGCCCAGAGATCAGGCCGGGCTGTGCGGATGTCATGAGCCTTGAAATGGTATAACAACTGGCGAGTCCAACGGTCTCCGTGCCAAGCCCGTACTGCCCAGCGATCATCTTCCAGATCGGTAAAGGATACGTGAAAAACCGGTAGCGCGATGTTTTGATAATAGCTCATTACCAGACTTGCATGGCGCAAATCAACATCGAGATGGCGTAAAAGCTGTGCCGGGTTATCGGGCTGTTTCTCCAAAGCCTCCTCGAAAAGCAACCAAACAGGCCGTTCAACAGCTTTTTGTCTCTCCTTGCGCATCCGAGCGTAATCGAAGATCCGATCCCACCAATCAAATAATGCCTGCTCCCGCTTGTATGAAGGTTGTACTCGCTGATCCTGGTTACTTAATAGCGAATGGTAAGGATCCTTCAGTGGAATAAAATTAAAATCGAAATTAACTTTATGGGGTAAAAATGGAATCGGATTACGGTAATAGCTTGTACCGGCAAAAAGATCTCCATGGTCAAGCATGTAGCCAAGTTCCGATTGCTGGTAGGGCATCAACGGGTGCCCTGAGAGTTCAAAGCGATGCGCGAACAACAATGCCTTGAAAGCACGTTGGTAAGTCCGACGAATATCGCGTAATGAACTTGTGTAATGGAATTTGAGGAAAAGTGCCGCAATACTCGACTCGGGGAACATAATACGCGTATCAAGTGTGTCATCTTTATGATCACGGTATAGCCGCCGTAAAGGCAGTGTTTCAATCCGGGAGCCCGTATCAGGTCCAGTATACTTTACCTGAAATCCTGTATGCTGCGGGTAGATATCATCAACTCCTGAGAAATCGGGTGGTGGTTGTACGAATTCCACAACTATCCCGTAAGCCCCGCATTTCATGCTCAAGCAAGACTCAATCAGACAATGCTCTTCAGGCCATTGGTGACTCAAAACAATCCATGTTTTCTGGCCCCGATTGAGCGTCACCCGCCATTTGCAATGTTCAACTCGTTCCAAATCAGGGAACTCTCCCTCCGGAGTCGGTGCCCCTGCTGTGAACTCATATTTACCCTCTTCTTCAACAAGGAGCACTCCGGACCATCTTATGAAAAAGCTTTCCGCGCCATGAAGCTCCCTGCCGTTCTTATCTGCAATTGCAAAGCCGTTGCGCAGATCGACGAATTTGAGTTGATCTGGAGTAAGAGTCAAATCCACCGTGGGCAGAATGGTCGGAATCGGTGCATTGTGTTCATTACGTTCATGACCGAAAGCACTCATCGGCCCTCGCACTTCCCGCCACGACTGAGAGCCGTTTGAGCTTGTAAACTCTCCCATAAGACCAGTGCCGGTCAATCCGAGCAAGGCAGCAAAAGCACCACCTGATGGAAGCGGTTTCCATGTAAGAGCAGGAATATTACCGGAATCGTCTTCCCATGAAGTCTTGGTCCTGTTTTCGTCTGCAAACAGACGTTTTAAAACGAGCCACGCCGTTGCGTGTGCGTGATCCCACGTGCATTCAGTCGAAGCGGCTACATGTTTAACAAGATGCGCGGCAATGATGTGGCAACGCTTGTATGCAAGCACAAAGTGGCGACGGAACCACTCCCAGCGTTCGTATTCCTCCCTTTCTTCGATCAAGTACCTCTCTGCTGACGCAAAATCCTTGAAAAAACAGGCGAAAGGTGCTAAATCCAATCGTGGCATGTGATAGAGATTCTGAACCGCGAGTTGTTCAGACGGGAGAAGTTTACGCAGATGCTCCAGCTTTTCTACCACAGCTTCATCGGGAAGTGGAAGTTGCGTCCATAGCTGGTTAACGACAGGATCAAAGCGGAAAGGCCCATCAGGAGGTATGTTCCACATATCTTGAGATGGTGCAGCGAGGTTGACCCGGTACTGCCGCTCTTTCGCCGAAACCGGTATACCCGAATGTTCGATAATCGTCGGGAAGAAATGTTGGCCCAATGAGGTCAAATAATCAGGACTACCTGGTGGAACATCGTAACCGAATTCATGACGGATAGCCGTTTCGATACGGTGCCAGTTCCATTCGTGAAGATCCTCTTCTGTCACTTCGACGGATAGAAGTTTTTTTCTCAGAGTCCACAGTGAGTGATCCGGGTCATCGTCCGGTAACTCAAGAGGGTTGTCGAGCGTCTCGTTGAGTGACTGCAAGGAAAATGGATCATCACCGTCCAAGTGGTCGTCAGCAGTAAACAGATAAAGAATTTCCCCAATGCCAAAATTGGATGCGTATATCTTCGCCAGAATTTCGGCAAACCGTAAGGTATTCGCAGGCCTTGCGTGCCAGGTGTCATCGGGAAGAGAGGGATTGAATCCCGCAAGGATTGACAAAGGATCCAGATTAGCCCCAAGAAGTTTGACGAAATGTGCAGTACGTTCCCGACGTTCATGTTTCTTTCTCGCAAAGTGCTGAACGCAATCAAGCAGATGATCGATTGCCCAGTCCCACTTTGTTGCACCGGCACCAACCCAGAGAGCGAGAATATGTGTTCTTTCTGCCCCATGGGTTCCGGGAATTGAACTACCATCCGTAAGCTTGAGCTGTAATTGATCCTTGAGAATCTGAAATGAAACCAACTGGCGTATAAAATCCGAATTGATCGCTTTGCCTATAAAAAGTTGCAGGACTTCGCAGATATCACAGAGTTGCTGAAAGGTATACCTGCCCCCGCAGACATGCTGAAGTTTGCGCCACAAGCGCAAGAACACTGCCAGTTTTCTCAGTGCCTCTTGCTGATCCGCAATATTGATGAACCGGATCATGTAGTGTTCAATACAGCAAGGTTCGCAATCGGGAAGAAGAATTTCCCTTTCTCCAAATTCCGCAATAACATGAGGGTCCTCATTTTTAATGACAACAAACTGGAAACATTCGGATTTTTGTAAATCCACCAGTTCGCAATACGTCAAGCCGGTACGCTTAAGGAATTCAGGCAGCATCACGACGATACTGAGCCAGTCAATTCCGCCCGGTGCAGAGACATCGAACCCGTAAAGCATGTACAAAGTCAAGCGCCCAGGAGTTGGCACATCGACAATATCCTTTGTAAAGAGAAGGTCATACTCTTCGGGGTTGAGCTGCAGGTATTCTATTGCGATATCAATACGAACTGGATAACGCCACAAATGGCTCTGAAATACCGGGGCGGCAAGGGTAGGGTCAAGGGTGAATTCCGTGATTTCCTTTCGAAACGTCCTCATTGTTTCAAAACGGCAGGTTCCGAAATGATCGAGATAGGTTCGACAAATATCGAGTGGTTGAGAATAGGGCAATTGTGGTGAGGAGAAATCCAGTTTGAGCCTGTCATATGCAGTCGGCTGACCTACTGGAACTGCCGGTGAAGAATGCTCGGGAAGTGTTTCGAGCAACCTGCAAGGTTTATGACAATGATCTGAATCTTTCGACTCCTTTACGCAGAGTTTGTGGCCGCTGACATTGTCGGTAGCAGTGTCGTAAATGACACCTACAGGGGTTGCGGGAAGGATTGCTGCAAGATTCTCAAGATTTTCATTAACGATGTCAATTAAAGGGATCTGTGTTTCAGCATTCGCCGCAGTTACGGCGAGATTGCCCAAAGGGCCGCGTCGTGAGGCGATCACATCGCCCAGCGTTTGTCTTCCCTTCAGTGCAGGCGCAAATGGATTGGTACAGGTAGATTCCTCAGAGAGGTTGAGCAACTCATGAAGATATTCTACTGGCCCCAGTGGAGAGAGGTAACAGGGGGGAATACAATTGACCAGCGAACCTGGATTTATCGGTTGAAATGTTCCTGAAGATGGAGGCGACATCGGGCCAGGCACTGCCGCTGGTGCCCAAGCCTTAACATAAATTGGATTTGCCTCGGGAAATGCAACTGTTCCACGCAAAGCGTCTTCGAATTCAGAAAAGCTTAGAGCCTGTATATCTTCCTTGCTTGTAAATCCCCTTGAATACAATGCTTCAGCAACTGAAAATGCGAAACTCGGTGTGGCAGGCAGCTGGGGAATGGACGTAACTCCAGCCAAAAGGCAAAGCTCGTTAAGAACGCGAACTCTCTGATTCAACCACGATTGTGCAGAGGTGTTCCCGGGAAAAACCGATTGAACTGACAAATCTACATTCGGGTCTGGATCGTTGAACGGATTGCTTCCGAAAGTGAACGGCCCTCCAATCAATCCCTGATATGCCGTAACAAATGATACGATGACATCAATGGCAGGTATATCGAACATTGGTGCCGCATCGGCTGTTTTCAACGGTATGGATGCCAGATCAAACGCCATGTCAAAAAATTTCCTGACATGGCGCAAAAAAGCATTGAGACGAGTATCGGGCGTTCCCGGAAGAGTAAAGGGCGGAAGCGCATTGAAGGTTATTGCTGTACCCTTTGGGATATCACTTGTAATCGGAATAGATAAGGTAACTGAAACAGGTGCAACCATGGACATGGCGGTTACAATGGTATCATTCGCTATTCCAAATCCACTAACCTCCATTCCGACATTGACATGAGCAAGATTAATGGCCAAAGCAAAAGGCAATTTAATGTCTCCAGCTATCGCATCGGAACCCGTTACTTGCTTTGTTAAGAGGATACGCTTCCAATCAGCTTCTGACATAGTCGCGAGTGCATCTGTCGATGCAATTGGAAGCTTCAATATCTCCTCAATGAGAGGCTGGTAATTGTCAGTCAATGCACACAACACCAGATTCAGATAAGGAAGCGACTGCGCGGGTTTTTTTGATTCAGCCAGCCAGAAGTTTTCAATATCATCACCGGGTTTATATATGCGCCATAGATTATTCTGTGGGGGTGGAAGAATGATATCCTGAGGAAAGGCGATCCATTCCATCACAAGAGTCATCACTGTCACCATCTGACATTTTGGTGTTGAAGCAACAGGTTCTGGCCGAAGTGCAGTAAGCCTGCGTACCGCTTGTGCTGGATTGACCGCAGGAACCGGGCTGATAATACCGGCATCGTAGGCGGCACTCAGGATTGGAAGGAGGTGGTCCTGATTGTCACTGCAAGCTAAGCCGAACCGCTGAACGGCCCCAATCTGTATCGGCAACTGGGCACCGAGGATATAAAAATACTCGGCAGGCACAACAAAAGGGGGAATGAGTGGCCCTCCACCATTAATGAGCAAAACCTCTGCAACACTTGTTGTCTGCTTGCCGATCTTTCCTATATTTAAGGGAAATTGGAGTACAACGGACTTGGCAAGTATGCTGAATTCTTCGCAAGCAATTGCAGTGCTGAGGGCAAAGACATAGCGCGCAAGCCGATCAACCTGAGCATTGCGTGTGGCATAGTATGCGGTTAGATTTCCTTCAAATTGCTGGCGATTTTGTTCAAAAGAGTTGGAAATGGATTCATCATTAGGTGGGTTACTATAAAGAACACCAATATCGTCAATGCCAGTTGGTAGCTCTGGGATTTGATCCTGTGATCCCCAAACGATTTCATACGCGATATGCCGAGCTTGGTCTATCGTCAAATTTCTAAGAACAGCAGGGGGAATAGGTTGTTGATCAGCTGATAATACTGATGTTACGACATCCTTCAGCGCTTTGAAATTGGGTGGTGATCCATCATTGTTCAACTCTAATGACGCAGTTCCCGCAGAAACTGAGCATGGCAGCTTTAAATATAAACTCACTTGATCTGCAGGAAAATCAGGAAATTTGATTGTAGGTGGTACCGGCCCTGCATTAGTCGTGACATCATAGAAAAAGTTCTTTTCAGAAATCGTTGTTCCTCCCCTGTTTATTTCTATGCGAAGATCAGGTGAGACATATTCCTTATAACCCAAGGGCAACAAGTTGACCTCAATCACTGCCGTTGCCGCGGCTTCTGGTTGAGGTTGTGTGAGCGGAAAAAGTTTTGGAGGAGTATAATGCTGAACGATTCCTGTGTTAGGATCTGGGATCCATGGAGTTGGGTCAAGAGGCAGAGGAGGAGTAGGTGGCGGAAGATAAGTTGCACTACCGACAATCTTGCCGACTTTAGGATCTCCACAAGAGAGGTCGTAAGCGGTAATGGTCAACCCATCGAGATAACTTGTAAAAACATCTCCCTTTATGGGCTTATCTGGATGAAGCCTTATTATGATGAGGTTGCCCATGGCTGACTCCTTCTTTTATTTTGATGGCCAAGTCACTGCATGCAAGAGGGATGGTATGTCAATCGGTTTAATGGTCATTTGGTGTTCTCCTTTCTTTGCAACATATTCATGTTACTCAGTTATTTTCAAGAGTGTTCCGGGCCTATGGCTAACCCCTTTTTCTTAATTCGGAGCGAAGGGGCGCCAACTGCCCACCTCAAATTTCTCGAGTAGATCATGATCGACTGGCGAAACACCAAAGACTTTTTCTGACAATACTTTTCCGGCTGCGACTTGCGCTGAGTCGGGAATTACATCCTCGGCCAACCACGTGCCAACACCTACCCCCAAACCAAGCCCCGCAGCACCTGCAGCTACCCACTGCCCAACTACTGGAATCTTTGCGACTCCACCAAAAACTGTAGATCCCACTGCTGCACTTGCAACTATTTCAGCACGTTGCTCATTGCTCTTTGCTCTTACAAGATCCCTTGCGAGTAAAGCCATACCCACTAAGCCAGCAGCCTTAACAACAGCGCCACTGCCTCTTACACCATCTTTCGGCGCTTCAACTTTCGGCGGTACCTTTGGTGCCTCAACAGCAGGTTTCGGCATTGCTGCAGGTTCAACGCTTGGCTTCACTGCTGCTAGTTCGCCAGATTTCGGCACTACAGGCTCTACCGCTGGTTTAGATACTTGAGCCTGTTCCTCTGGTAACGGAGCAACTTTCTCTGGACTTTTTCTACCCTCAAATATCTGACCTTTATTTTGATTATCTTGTGGAAATTCTGGGCGAGCTTTACCAGTATCCCCATGTGTTTTAGAAGGTTTGTCATATGGGTGTCCAGCTTGTATCCCTGTAGTTTTTTTGAATTGACTTGTATCGAGATCAAGTGCGTTTGCCCTTCTTTTTGCAGCGTTACCGCTACCTCCTCCAGGATTATGCCAATCATAAGGAGAATTGCTGCCTGTACGTCTTGCCTCATTACGGAGCTCTCCTTTCCATGTCTTGGATGTTTTCCAAGCGTCTTCACCTGCCTTTGCACCAGGCAAAGCTCCTTTTGGCTTGCTGTCTTTTACATTCGATAAATCTGTCATTCTGCGCTTCATATCGGCGGAATATTTTTTACTACGCAGTGGATCTACTCCAGCAAACCCATGTTGATCAATAAGATTAACGGGTGCACAGCTTACATATAAAAATAAGTTTGTACCATCCCTTAAAAACGTTGGATCTGAACTCGTCCACCTCCCTAACCACGGCGCGTAATACCTCGCTCCGTGATAGGTAAACCCTGTCTCTTCATCCCGTTCCTTACCTGTATAGCGATACCGCTTCGGCGTTTCGTTCTGACTACGTGAAGACTGATAAGCGGTAGTCCCATAAGGGTGATACTCCTCATAAGAAATCACCTGCGCCTCTTTATCCAACTCCAACACCGCCGAGCCGAGGTGATTACCTAATTGAAACCGAATAAGCTGTACAAGAGATTTATCATCAGGGTTAGTAATCGTCTTAGTCTCCACCAAAGCAATCCGCTGCTTGTCATCCATGACGTGCAGCGTCTCCCTCTCCATCACGATCGCCTGCCCGTTCCCGTTGTACTTGCGGTATACCTCAAACCCGCCGAGATAAATCCGCTCGTCTTTTAGGTTGCCGTTTTGTGTTTCCGTCACCTTCCGCACCCGTTGACCACCCGCGTCATAGACGTAGTAAGTCTTTTCCCCGACGTCGTTGTTCACCACCTGCTGCTGCGTAGCGTGCAATTGATCCTTAAAGTCCCACTCCATCACCTTCAGGTGCGGCATTGAGGTCATGCAGCCCTGCACATCATTACCAAGTACATCGGTATAGTTATATTTAGCGGAATAGGGGCCGTTGGGATCGTCACCGGGCAGGCTTGTTGATAACAGGCGGTTGCTGTCGGGTGCATATTGATACCGGCGCACCCAGCTCTCAACACCTCCACCGATGTGATGAAAACGCAGGATATTGCCTACGGCGTCGTATTCGTACTCCTCACTATAACTTTGCAGGGCTTCCGGGCTGTTCGGGAAGGGAATATTGAAGATCGGTTCAAATTTTTTTGCATCACGCTGCACATTGTTTTGCACCGCATGTTCCCGACCCACAGCGTGGATCAAGCGGTACAAGGCGTCATACAGGTAGGTGTTGCCCGCGTCAACTTTGGTATTTCTGAAAAAGACGGTTTGCTGAGCTGTATCGCGAATTTCATTAATGTTGCCGGACGGATCGTAGGTGTACGAGAGATCCTGCAGCGTGCGTTTGTTAAGGTCGGGATGGTTTGGACGCGTTGTCAACAGGCGTACCAAACGAAATGTTTCTTTATCGTAGTTGTACTCCGTGATAATGGGATGGCCAGCTTCGTTGTACTCAATTTTTTTGCGCTGACCTTTGGCATCGTAATCAATATTGGTGACAGCCTTAAGGGTTGAGGTTGCCGGAACTAGTAACGCTGTTGGCTCGGAATTTTGACCCAGCCAGACATCCACCTTTTCAAGAAGGTTGGCTTCGTTATAGCCGGGCTGTATAACGTTGATCTTGGAGCCTGCCCGGTTGCTGTGAGGAGCAATGAGCTGAACAGGGCGGTTCAGGGCATCGTAGTGAGTGCAACTGGAAAACAGTTCTTCTTCCATCGCCGAAAGCAGATTCTCTGACCAGTCAGGTGTGGCTTTGTAATCCTTGATCAGTTTCCTGGTGCTGCGAAGCAGATTACCTTTGAAATCGAAGGCTTCATCTTTGCCGGTATCCGGGTTGCGTCCGAGGCTGGTCACCAGACCTGCAGTATCGTAATGTTGATAGGGCTTTCCACGGAGGTTTAGTTTTTTCGGATCGGTGGCAAGACCGTTTTCTGGCGTATCACCGTAAACAACCTTCTCATACTGAATGACGTGGTTTGCAACGAGTCGATCGACGCCCTTGACGAAAGAGGCGACTGGACGGTGAAGCTTATCGTAATCGGTGCAAAACGTTTGGCCTCGACTATCCCAGGCAAGCATGGACTTGCCGACGGCATCGTTCAGCATCCAGCGGTCACCGGCATCCATGCTGTGCTGAAAGAGCAGATTGCCCGCGATGTCATAACATGGGACTGCTTTGTCCGGCAGCTTATCGGATGGATCGTTGTTGCCCTTGTAGGGGTTGATGTACTGCATTACCAGATTGCCTCGCGAGTCGCGAATCCGGAGCGGCTTGCCTTCGGCGTCAAGCTTGGTAAAAGTGAAATATTTTTCATTCTTCAGAAGACCACCTCCACCTTTCACTCGATTGTGAGCAACCGAAATAACGTTACGACCAAGGCTGTCGAGAATAGTGAGCGCAGGCGTGTTGCCATGTGCTTCAACCGACTTTGCAGCATTTTTGTTTTCCAGCGAATTGAACTCGGCAAACCGTGGATGTGCCGGATTCATGCGGCGCTGATACCAGTCGCTACGCTCGACAGAGGCAGGATCAAAGGCCGTATCGTTGGGATCAAACGTAAGAACCTGCCAAGGCGAAAACTCAACCCGGCTGTAGCTGCCATCTGGCATTTCGGTACGCACTGTGCGACCTGCAGCATCGTAATACATGATTGGTGTGACGCCTTCTTCCTTAGGCTCTTCAAATTTATGCCCGACTGAGCTGAAATAGGGTTCGTATTGTTTGACGGGTTTGCCTTTGTTGTTGAGTATAGTTTTGCCGCTTGCGACCCAGCGCATGGGTTGCCCCTTTTGTTCCGGTTCCGCCTGGATTTTTTTCACCACGATGCTGCCCATACCGTCGGAATATTCGAAAGCGGCTTGCAGTGGGCTTTTCTCATTCAATGCCATTTGGCTGACATGCTTTTCGCGCACAATACCGCAGGCGCAGGCAGGGTGCTCGCCCCAAACGGTGAGACCGTTTTTGATACTCTCGCCAAAGTAGTATATGTGGCGGGCAGTTGCGTTGCCAAGCCAGGTGCTCGTTTGTAATTCGTCGAGGTCGGCTTGATCGAAATATTTTGAAAGGTCGGTTAAAGAAGGGTTTGCGAGGATGTCAGTGAAACCCGTGAGATTGTCACCTTCAGCTCCCTTTCCCTTCACTGCCATGGCGGCAGGCAGACCAAGCACATCGAAGTAGACTTCAGAGAGATTGTCGTTGATGTCCTGCATTTCGCGGGGTGCGAGTACACGGAAGTCAAATTGCGTTACTGAAGTTGTATTGCCCATTGCATCAGTACTGGACTTGATGAACAGATCGTATTTGCCGTCGTATTCCAACGTGGTGATGTTATCAAAAGGATCGGTATAGCGTTCAGGTAGGTAAAAGTGTTGCGCGGCATCCGGTGCAAAACCGGCAATGCCCGAGCGTATCCAGTATTGACCGTCAAGTTCATTGACCGGAACGGTGGGAAAGCGTTCAGTCAGCTTTGCGCCGCTGAGATAGCCACTGATCGAAGGGTTGTCAAGCATGGCGCGCGCCGTGGCGGCACTATCGACAGTCTGATCGAGCTTGTTCTTTGCCGCTTTATCTATAAATATGGCATCAAGCAGCGGTTTGGTCAACGCCAGTTTATAGGCTTCAAAAGTGAGTCCAAGGCGACCGTGTTGGCGGAAAGGCAAGGGCTTAATGAGATTTTTTTCATCAAAAAACAGGGTCCGTACCTGTTCGACGAGACGCTTCTCTGGTTTTACATGATCTGGTATCTGGTGATAGGGTATGTCTGGCACGATTGTGCCTGATTTCTGATGAACCTGACTGAGTTGAAAAGCTTGTAATTCATTCAGCGTAAAGTACAATCCTGATTTTGGTTTGATACCGGTTAACTCATAGGTCAACACCTCACAAGGCAGGCGTAATCGGTGATTATCCAATGCAGCATCCTTGTCCTCATGTTTTGTTCCAAAGTCCTCCGTATAGCGTGTTTCCGAATAGGCAAGGTGACGCTCCTTCTGGACGTCATGAATGCGAGTGAGATCGTCATTGCTGAGCGTGTTATCCTGGAATTGACCGATGCGCGGATAAACTATGGCTACGGATTGAAGAATATTGGCATAATCATCAAATTGAAGATTCAGTGTGTGGGCAATACGTGGATCAGGTGAGAGTGTGGCGATTGCGGTTTCCCGGATGTCAAGCTCATAGTGATAGGTGATGGCCTCACTTTCAGCAACAAGAAACACCGCGTGTCGATATTGGGCCTTCGGTTGCAGGACGCCGATGTGACAGTTGTGGTAGGCTGTGGTTAACAGCCTAACAGGAAGTTGTTCCGGGTTATCAGGCCGCTCAAGCGCATCGACATCGAGTTCTACTATTTCCTGGCGCAGCATCATTCCTTTGCACGCGCGCAGGGCTTCACGCCACTCTTCAGCAGTGAGGTTTTTGAATCCCAAATCGGGTTCTGGGAGCGGGTTTTCCTTAAAAATAATGTTCAGGTTGGGATACCGGTTTTTGAGCCAGTTGGGGAAATACTCATGCTCAAAACGCGAGAGAATTCGTTCACGGTCGAAAAAAGCACCGGTATGGTACCATGTGGTAGTTTTGACCGGTGGCTGGTAGAGCGTTTTGTCGCTAGTGATATAGGGGCTGGCGACATTTCCCTGTGCAAATTCGCCATAGGACTCAACGTCCACCTGCTCGACCCGGCCAAATCCTCGAAACTCTCGTTCTATGCCATCGAAATAGCCGTGATGATAGGAATATGTAGTGGAAAATGATGTCTTACGCCATTTATCGGTGACGGTGACTTTTTCGACAACATGCACTGGAAATGGAAGTTTGGTGATCCATGGTTTTCCATCGCGCTTGTCCTGCAGATAAAACTTTGTCGATGGAGCATATTGGACGCTGGTTACGGCGCCAAGATTGTTCCTTGTGGAAAGAAGCAAGTGCGGTTTCTGATTTCCCATCAGGTTGACGTAGCGCATCTGCCGCCTCGCGTCACCCGGCAGTGGTGATGACCAGAGCAGGCATGTGGTTCCGTTACCAAGCAGGTCGGTGGGAACTATGGAAACCATATCGTCCACACGGAGGAAGACATTCAGGACTTTTTGATTACTCCAGCAATTGCCGGATTGGTTGAAGTAGAGACGAACGCCATCGCGGTGCAGGTAGATGATATCGGTAGTCCCTGAGCCGTCAATATCTGCCAACCGGATGCGTTTGTGATCAAACTGGTCGGGGTTGTCGAACCAGGGAGAGTTGTCCATGGTAACCTTGGCACCGAACCGACAATACCCGAGGTTGGGCCAGTAGCACACCTCCCCATTACGGATACGCACAAGATCGCTGAGACCGTCCCCACTGAGATCGGCAAGATAGATAGACTGGGTGCCATCGGCGAAGACCAGTCGCGGCCCTTTCTCTTCGTCAAATGCCTGAGTCACACGACGAGCCGGACCAAAGCCTTCCTCAGCCAGTGACGGGTGCCAGATGAACGCATTGTCTTCGGTAATCAGCACATCGGCATGACCGTCTCCATCCAAATCCACAAGTTTCAGGTTCGGATCGTGCATATCCCGGTTGAGTCGAGAAGAAAATGAGCGAAACGGTTGCCAACCTTCCTCTGTGTCATGTTCGTAAAAACCGGGCATAGGGCCATCCATGACCACCAGGTCAAGTTGTCCGTCACCTGCAAGGTCCATGAACTGCGCACCACCGGCAAGAGCGAGATTTGGTTTTTCAGCAACTGTTTCAACAGGCGCAAATTTTGCCTCGACATGCGCTGAACCATTGCTGTCATATATGTTTATCGGACTGATATTGCGCTTGTAGTACCATGTTCCGCCCTGCTCAGTGAGAATACCGGGAATACCTTCACCGTGCAGATCAGTCCATTGGTATGAAGAACCATCGACGCCAATCGGCAGGTTCTCAAGACTCTCCGCGTCGACTTCCTCTACCCTGTCCTGCACGACAGGTTGTGAGTATTCGAACTCAACCGGAGGCAGACTGCGTTTGAGGTAGGCGTTGCCGTCACGCTTATAGCCGGACTGGGTTGCAGCTAAGAGGAATGTATACGCAGGAGTATTGACACTTGTGGGTTCCAGTGTCTGGCTGTAGGTGAAGTCGGTGGAACGAACCAGACAGTCGCGTTCCACATTGGCTTCGCCTGGAAAATGGTGGAACATCAAGACCCTTTGGCACAGTCGGTAAGTCCGGACTTCAAAACCTGAACGATAGGAGGAAAACGAATCATGGCGAAGCTTCCACGGATAGTTGAGCACTCCAGCGGGGTTTTTGGCTTCATCGTCTCCCGGTTTTGGCGAAGCTGAATCATGATCTCCATAATCAAAAACGACCTCGAACATCCATTCCGCATTCTTGACTTGTGCATCAGTCAAAAAAGGAAGGCGATGGCCTTGATCATCAAGCAGTGTTGATTTATTTCCGTAGACAATACGTTTCAAGTATCGGTTGGCAGTTCGCGTCCTGTTACGTTCGTTCGCCCGGTTGAGCGTTACGCCTGCACCATCCTCCCCTTTATAGTTGTATATGACGGCATTACCCTTGTCGTCGCGTGTCTCGCAGATCAGCCAGCTGAAAATGTGAGTTTTATCATCAGAATCAGCAATGCGCGAATTGTCATCTTTGCCATAAATGGTCAGGATATTGTCTTTCGAGATCGAACGCCAATGGACACTCCCTTCAGAATTCGTCCATCGCTCAATACGGGCGAACAACCCTTCAATTCGAGGACGATAGCGACGAATGGTGTATGCGATTCCATCAACCACTCTTGGTTTGTCATGAATGACGTGCCTGCCATCCTTCATTACCCATGTACCAGTATCATCCTTTTCAAACTCCGGAACCAGATCCTCGACACCGGATAGAATGAAAATATCGGACTCCTCAGCATCTCGATATTGCGGTAAACCTTTATCTGTTTTGCGGCTAATCGAGGGTAGTGACAGACTCCAACCAAACCCGAAGGGACCGTTTCCTGCACCGGAGTCATAGGAGAATGAAAGCTGTGGGCCAAAGCCTGAACGTCCGGGACTGGTGGCTATAGGAACGGTCATCGAGCCAGTGCCGGTAACAGGGTTGGCGGCAAACTTCTCGCCGATACCCTTGATGGCGCCACCACCTTTGGGCAGATTGATGGAAGGGGCTTTTACACCCTGCTGATCCTGACCGCTTTCTTTTACTCTCTCTTGCTCATTCTGTGCCATGGGTTTTCAATTGAGACGTGATGATACACCTCAAGCGTACGCGCAACAAAGAAGTTGAGGCTATCCTTTGCCTTCTAATGTTGAGCGTACCAGGAACTATTGAAAAACGTTTGTTGAGTTTTTATCCGGGTGTTGTTAAACCTGGATATACTCTAAACTGCACATGCGACCATCGGTGGTAATGAGTACTGTACAATCAGGACTCACAGGTATTTCTACAATGACAGAATACTGCTCGAAATAAAATGTGGGGTACCGAATGGAATTAAGAAGTTTATTAATACCACTCTAATTAATCCTACAAAACACAAATTACTTTTCCAAAAAAATAATACCGTATACCAAGCGATTTTTCAATTATTTATCGCTAACCCCATGGCGAGCGCTCCCCAAAATGCAACCCGAATAGCGCCATTGTTAAGCTCATCCATTAACAACACAACCATTGAGTTTGCAGGATACAATCCTTCTTGATAGCAGATTACATCAACTTAAGGTTTCAATAGTTTGAAAAATGTCATATAATGCAAAACATGATATACACAATCATCTCATACACGATAACAGCAAAGGCACGAATAGCTTTACTCTCATTATTGCTGCAGAATGGTGTAAACCTGTCAAAACAAAAAAAATGAAGGTTATAGCAATCAACGGAAGTCCAAAACAGGATGGAAACACTTGGCATGCACTGACAGGTGTCGGCAGGAAACTGCAGGAAAACGGCATAGAGTTTGAGATTATCCATGTTGGGAACAAGGCAGTCAGAGGGTGCATGGCCTGTGGAAAATGTGCGAAAAATAAAGACGAAAAATGCAGCATAACAACCGACCCTCTCAATGAATGGATACAGTTGATAAAACCTGCTGACGGCCTCATTCTTGGCTCACCGGTTTACTATGCGGGCATTGCAGGTACCATGAAATGTTTTCTCGACCGGGCGTTTTATGTCGCTGGAGTTAATGGAGGGTTGTTCCGCCAGAAAGTTGCCGCCGCAGTTGTTGCTGTTCGCCGGACAGGAGGCTCTTCAACATTCGACAGCTTGAACCATTATCTGACCTATTCAGAAATGATTCTTGCCACCTCAAATTACTGGAATATCACTCATGGCAGAACTCCAGGTGAAGTGCTACAGGATGCCGAAGGTGTGCAGATTATGGATCTCCTCGGACGGAATATGGCCTGGCTTCTTAAAATGCGTGAAGAAACCCAGACATCAATCCCGAGGCCCGAATCAGTTGACAAAATTTATACCCATTTCATCAGGTAGGGTTTTGCCTATCAGATTTTTATCTTTTCAGCGATCTTCTCACCTTACAGCCTGAGAAAAACGGCGACGCGAGATACACGCTATATACGCCAATAATACATTATCATTTTTTTTGATATTTTAAAAAAACCTGTAAAAGTTAATTTTTTTTGTTTTTTTCCGGGGTTGAGTGTGTAATTTGTCCGGTTTGAAATTTTTTTTTTCAGCACAGCGACCCACGGTAAATTACGTCAATAGACATCCGTTCTTGACCCATTCGTTCTTGAAAGAAAATTTATCTTCCGTCCATTGAACGCTTTTATTATTATTGGTGTTTTCTCTTCATCAATGTGCAGACATCATCGAGGCTCTCTCTTATACTCGAGGATGAATAATTAAGGCTGGGGAATTTGACATTAATGTATTTTTCCTTAACATACTGTTTTTGTGTCATTTCACTTCCTGCTCCACGTAAAGTAACATATACCACGTGTCCAATATCAAGATGACAGTATCGGATTCCCTTAAGCATCAACTTGAGGAATCCACAGGTAATGACTACAACTGCTGTTACCAGTGCGGTAAATGCACGGCTGGCTGTCCGGCGGGAACATTCATGGATAATCCTCCAGCGAGAATCATGCGCCTGGTACAGGCCGGGTTTATGGAAGAAGCTCTGAAAAGTGATGCACTCTGGTACTGTCTGGGCTGTCAGACCTGTACATCGCGATGTCCCCAGAACATGGAAATTGCTGCCACCATGGACTCGCTAAGAGCACTGGCGCTTGAAAAAAACATTATTTCCGAAGACAAGGCAAAAAAACTGGTCAATGCCTTTCACCTCTCTTTCCTCAACAACATCCGTAAACACGGCCGTCTTGAGGAACTCTCTCTGGTCAACAGTTACAAACTCCGCACCAGATCATTTCTTCAGGATGCCGCATCCGGCGTCAAGATGATCAGGGAGGGAAAGATCAACCCACTGCATACCCTTACCGGTAAAGGCGGGGTAAAAGGAAAGGATCAGATCGCCAAAATATTTAAAGCCTCCGAACAGCCGTTTCATCCGTCACTGCCAAAACGACGCCCGATAAAGAAAGTCTTTAAACCGAATACTCCCCTGTCAATTCAACCTGGCATGACCATCGGGTACTATCCTGGATGTTCACTGAGCGGTACAGCTAAGGAATTTGATATTTCAGTTAAAAAAATGTGCTCACTGCTCGGTGTGAAACTCCAGGAAATTGAAGACTGGAACTGCTGTGGCGCGACTTCGGCCCATGCCACCAACCACAAGCTTGCCCTGCTTCTTCCGGCCAGGAACCAAGCACTTGCTGATGCACAAGGACTGACCTGTGTTCTTGCTCCATGTGCAGCATGCCAGAACCGCCAGGTAACCACCCGTCAAGCGCTGATGGATTCGCCTGAGTTGCGCGAGGAAGTTCGTTCTATAACCGGAATAGAACCGAGTTGCAAGGCAGAATTTATCGGTGTTACCCAGTTGCTTGAAGCGATGGATCCGGCAGAGATTAAAAAAAGGGTAACAAAACCGCTCACTGGAATTAATCTTGCATGCTATTACGGTTGTCTGCTGGTACGGCCGATGGAGGCGATGGGTTTTGATGACACCGAAAACCCGCTCAAGATGGAAGCCATCATGAGTGCACTTGGAGCCACACCTGTTGAGTGGGCATTCAAAATAGAGTGCTGTGGAGCAGGTCTCACACTGGCCCAGCAGCCACTTGTCGAAGAACTCACCTATAAAATTTCAAAAAATGCTATTGCAAATGGTGCAGATGCATTTGTTGTCGCCTGTCCCCTTTGCCATACCAATCTCGACATGCGTCAGGAAGGCATGAGAAAGCGGTTCGGTGATGTAAAACCGATGCCCGTTTACTATATTTCGGAACTTGTGGCCATTGCCTGCGGAGCCAATCCGTCTGAAGTTGCTGTGGGTAAACATTTTGTTCCTGCACTCGATCTGGTTTCGAATCTTTAAACAATAACAATTATACAGTTGGTCATCGGCGATTGTAAAGATCACCGAAATTGACAATGCATTCGTGAACATGATTTGCTCTGTACCGTCATTATGGCGGCTTCATATTAAATGATTGAATTATGGCGAAAATAGGGGTATTTATATGTCACTGCGGCGAAAATATCGGCTCAAAAGTTGACTGTACCAAACTTGTTGCGGCCATGGGTGATCACCCGGGCGTTGCGGTTTCGGTGGAGTACAAATATTTTTGTTCTGATCCGGGTCAGGAGAGCGTTAAAAGAGCCATACGCGAAAATAACCTTACCGGTGTTGTCGTTGCTGCCTGCTCTCCAAGAATGCACGAATCCACATTCCGCAAGGCATGTGCCGAAGCCGGCCTGAACCCCTATTTGTGCGAAATTGCCAACATTCGCGAACAGTGCTCATGGGTGCATACCGATAAGGATCAGGCGACAGAAAAAGCCGTGGACATCACCCGTTCGATGGTCGAAAAAGTTAAGCGCAACAATAAGCTGACCCCAATTGAGGTGCCTGTGACCCGTCGCGCTCTTGTCATTGGAGGAGGCATTGCTGGCATACAGGCGGCACTCGATATTGCCAATGCCGGTCAGGAGGTTGTTCTGGTTGAACGAGAGCCCTCACTTGGCGGCCACATGGCTCAATTGTCCGAGACTTTTCCGACGCTTGACTGCTCTCAGTGCATCATGACTCCAAGAATGGTCGAAGCTGCTCAGCATCCAAAGATCCGACTGCTTACCTATGCTGAAATTGAAAGCGTTGATGGATATATTGGAAACTTTACCGTCAGGGTACGCATGAAATCGCGCTACGTTGATATTGATAAATGTACCGGTTGCGGCGATTGTATAACAAAATGTCCTGCAAAGAAAATCTCAAGTGAGTTCGATTGCAGTCTTGGAAAACGTACAGCCATTTACACGCCCTTTGCCCAGTCTGTGCCAAATATCCCTGTTATTGATAAAGCGAACTGCATCTATTTCAAGAACGGAAAATGCAAAATCTGTTCTAAAACCTGCCAGTGCGATGCTATCGACTTTACTATGACGGACACCTTTGTGGACCTTGAAATAGGTGCCATTGTGGTTGCCACAGGATTCCAGGTTCAGAATAATAGCATGTATGGAGAGTATGGCTACGGAAAATATCCCGATGTCATTAACGGCCTGCAGTTCGAGCGTCTGGCTTCAGCAAGTGGCCCGACAGCAGGAAAAATCACGCGTCCTTCGGATGGGGCTGAACCAGAAACTGTGGTCTTTATCCAGTGTGCAGGATCACGCGACCCGTCAAAAGGGGTACGCTATTGTTCCAAGATATGCTGCATGTACACGGCCAAGCACGCCATGTTGTATGCCCACAAGGTTCACGGAGGAAAAACTCATATTTTTTATATGGATATCCGTGCTGCAGGCAAGGGATACGATGAGTTCAGCCGCAGAGCTATTGAGGAAGACGAAGCAGCTTATATAAGGGGCAGGGTCAGCAAGGTGTGGCAGGAAAACGGGAAGCTGATGGTCAGAGGGGTTGATACTCTTCTGGGCAGACCTGTTGAGATAGCTGCCGATATGGTGGTATTGGCTACCGCGATTGTTTCACAGCCTGATGCAAAAGAGTTTGCCAAAACCATCGGTATAGGTTATGACGAATATGGATTCTACAATGAGGCCCATCTTAAACTCAGGCCTGTTGAATCATCGACAGCTGGCGTTTTCCTTGCAGGAGCTTGCCAGTCGCCGAAAGACATTCCAGATTCAGTCGCTCAGGCATCGGCCTCGGCAAGCAAAATTCTTGCTCTTTTCAGTAAGGAGATGCTTGAGAGGGAGCCTGTAGTTGCTACAAATAATGAAGCAACCTGTGCGGGATGCTGGGGTTGCGTGCTTGCCTGCCCCTACAATGCTATTGAGCAAAAAGATATACTCGACCGTTCGGGGAGGATCATCAAGCGGGTGGCGTCCGTCAATCCCGGGCTTTGCCAGGGTTGCGGCACTTGTGTCACCTTCTGCCGTTCAAACAGTCTTGATCTGGCAGGCTTTACTGAAAAACAGATTTTTGCAGAAGTGATGGGCCTCTGAAAAGAGCTCTTCGTTATGCTGAACAACAGAACTTTGCTACCGGAGTTAGCTGATGAGTGAACCATTCGAGCCGAAAATCATAGCTTTTGTCTGCACCTACTGTACCTATGCGGGAGCTGACCTTGCAGGGACAAGCCGACTGAAATATGCACCTAATGTGCGCATTATCCGTCTCCCCTGCACCGGTCGGATAAGTCCGATGTTTATCTTGAAAGCTCTGCAGAAAGGGGCTGACGGAGTACTAATAAGCGGATGCCACCCCGGGGATTGTCATTTTACCCATGGAAACTATCACGCACGGCGCAGATGGATGGTTTTTCGTGCCTTGCTTGACTTTATAGGAATACCTCCGGAGCGGATCAAGTACTCCTGGATCAGTGCGGCGGAAGGCGTAAAGTTTGCTGAATTTATAAACAGCGTCACTGAGGATATCCGCAAACTCGGTCCTTTTGAACAGTACAGTCAGTTGATCGAGCAGACCCAGGCCCCGGCATCACTCTAAAAAAACATGGAATGAGTATCGAGAAACAATACAGAACAAGAGCAAAGGAACTCCTTTCAGGCGGCGCAGTCAAAATGGTTATCGGCTATGGCAAAGGCACAACCGCCAATCGTCGTCGTCCACTCTTTATCAGTTCACCGGATGATGTCGAACGCCTGTTGCTCGATGATGCATGCATAACCAATCTCTCAGGTTATCTTGTCAGTGAAGGGCTCCTGAGCGATGAAAAGCGTGTGGCGGTCTTTCTCCGACCCGAAGGTATACGTGCTATCAATGTTCTTGCTGCTGAATCTCAGCTTGATGCAGATCAGATTGTTATCTTTGGATTTGATGTCGATGGAAATGAAGTCAAGGCTTTGAAAGGGATCCATGTCGAGGAGTTTTCGGATGTGATCGGCTCAAGCAAGGAAGGTGCTCCTGAAGCCATAGAAGAAGCTCTGTTTGAAAGAATCGAAAAAATGAGTCCGCAGGAGCGGTTTTCTTTCTGGCAGGAGGAGTTTGCCAAGTGCATCAAATGTTACGCATGCCGCCAGGCTTGCCCCATGTGCTACTGCCGTCGCTGTATTGTCGACAGCAATCAGCCGCAATGGGTCAATACCTCTTCACATTCACTCGGAAATTTTGAATGGAATATCGTCAGGGCATTTCACCTTTCCGGACGCTGCGTCGAATGTGGCAATTGTGACCGTGCATGTCCGGTCAATATACCGCTTCGTCTCATCAACCACAGAATGGCTGAGGAGGTACTTGGGGCATTCGATCACTTTGCCGGTATGAGCAAAACCCAGGAGCCAGTACTCGCCAGTTTTAAAAAAGACGATTCCGAGACATTCATTCTCTAAGTATACAAACTCGTATGACAAAAATCCTTTTCAGCGATAAACTTGACAAGTGTGTCGAACGATGGAAATCAGCTGGTTTTACCGTTATCGGCCCTGTACAGAGAGCCAATATTTCAACCTATGCTGCTGTTGAACATGCTGCCGAATTAGAGTTTGGACATGTTCTGCCCGACCGTTCGATCAAGGATCTGTTCTTTCCGCAGAGTGAACCGATGTTGCGTTATACGATAAAAAAAGAATCAATCGACACATCCGAATGTCTACCGCCCTCCGGACCAAGAATTATTTTTGGTGCGCGACCATGCGATGCTTCAGGGATGGCAATTGACGATCCTCTTTTTGGATGGGACTATAAGGATGAATACTGGTTTCAGAGACGCAATGAATCGGTTATTGTGACCATAGCATGCACTAAATCTGATGATTTCTGTATGTGCACCTCCCTTAAAATGTCCCCCGATAGTACCAAAGGCTCCGATATCCTGCTTCGGCCACTTGAAAACAATAAAGGGTGGCAGGTTGAGGAACTTACTGGCCGTGGACGGGAAGCTTTCAAAACAATTGCTGATATCCTGCAGGAAAGCTCCGAGCAGGTAGCTCCCTTGGCGATCGTTGAGAAAAAGTTTGACCTTGACGCTTGTGTCGCCTGGCTGCAGAATCCTGAACATTTTGAAAGCAGATTCTGGAAAGAAATATCAATGCGTTGTATCGGCTGTGCTTCGTGTACCTACCTCTGTCCAACCTGTCACTGTTTTGACATTCAGGATGAAGGTGATACCTACACCGGCATCAGACGAAAAAACTGGGACAGTTGCTCGTTTGCTCTCTTTACCATGCACACCTCAGGCCATAACCCCCGATCAACTCAATCTGCACGATGGCGTCAGCGAATCATGCACAAATTTAATTATTTTCCAGGCAAGTTCAGTGTGAACAGTTGCAGCGGATGCGGTCGATGCTCACGCCAGTGCCCGGTTGACATGGGAATTACCGAGACCTTACAAGAGATATCAAAATTATCGCAGTGACAGAAAACATCCACAACACACAACAGAACATCTACAAGCCGGCCATCATGAAAATTGTGGGCCGCCACGACGAAGCTCCAGGTGTAAAAACCATGAGACTCGAGTTTCAAGATGCGACTGACCATCAGTTTTTTAAGGAAACATTCCGTACCGGCATGTTCGGTCTCTACGGCGTTTACGGCGAGGGAGAGAGCACATTCTGTGTCGCAAGCCCCGAAACACGCAAGGATTATATTGAATGCACCTTCCGTCAATCAGGCAGGGTGACCTCTGCGCTGGCAAATGCTGACATCGGCGACCTCATCACATTCAGGGGCCCCTACGGTAACCGCTTTCCTATTGAGGAGTTTCATGGCAAAAACCTTCTCTTCATATCAGGCGGAATTGCCCTGCCACCGACGCGAAGTGTTATATGGTCATGCCTTGACCAGCGAGAAAAATTCGGCAAGGTCACCATTGTATATGGAGCCCGTACCGTGGCCGACTTGGTTTACAAACATGAACTGGAAGAGTGGCAGGAACGAAGCGATGTCGATCTTGTCTTGACCGTTGATCCGGGCGGAGAGTCACCCGACTGGAAAAACAGAATTGGCTTTGTACCCACAGTGCTTGAGGAAGCTGCTCCATCTCCTGATAACTGCATTGCGATCATTTGCGGGCCGCCAATCATGATCAAATTCACGCTCATCTCGCTCAAAAAACTTGGTTTTGATGAGTCAAACGTCTATACAACGCTTGAAAACAGAATGAAATGCGGTCTCGGTAAATGCGGTCGATGCAATGTCGGCTCGATCTATGTGTGCAAGGAGGGCCCTGTCTTTACTGCAGCGGAGGTATCCCGTATGCCGGCAGCCGATTTATAAGAGAGTGATTTTATAAAACCGTTCCGGCTGATGAAAATCGGCCGGCGATGGGGATCCTTCCCACCAGGGAAACAAGCCATACTCTCCGCTGCCTGTAGATGCGCAACATTGCAAAGCGATACTCTGACCATTCAACAATGGCTCTATCAGCTTATATGAAAACTCCATCCCGAAACTCCTGTCGTTCATCACCATCCGGAGCAGTCCCGTCCATGGTTGAGCAGAAAGAACCGTCTGACCTTGAGCCCTTTTTCTTGGAGCATCGAATCGCAATGCAACCCAGTGCCCCTCAGGATTCATTTCAAACTCAAGATAACCTCCACCGGCATCAATATGGGCGATAAAAAGTTCTGAAATCCCATACTTCCACAGTCCATCATAAAACGTGCCCGTAGGAAGAGCGGAAGGTGGTTTCATCGAAAAAAGATCAGAGTTGCTGCGGGTTGTCCAGCGCAGAAAAGGTGCTTCCGGATCAACTATGGCCTCCCCAATTGAAAGCAGTTGTTCGACTGCAACAAAACCACCAGAAGGCAATTCCCTGTCAGCACCGTTATAACCCAACAGAGGCCCCTGAAGAAGAACCTGAGGAAACGGTTGCTCCGGAATTTCCGCTTTATTGATGACCTCCTGTGGTGACCATAACAGCCCTGCCCATCCCTTTGCAGGGTCATGAGTATCTGTAAGATTTTTTACACCACATGTTTCAAGAAGATTTCCATCAAATAAACCGATGCACTCTACTTCAAGATCAAGTTGAACACCCGCCTCTTTCAATGCTGCAATTTTCATCTGTGAGACCAGCCTGAGTACATTGTCTGCCCTTGCTCCTCCCTTATTGTATATAAAATTAGCATGGTACTCACTGACCATTGCTCCCCCTTCCTGCCGTCCTTTGAAACCGAGTTCCTCAAAAATACTCCCGCTCGAACGACCGGATGTATAGTTGTTCTTAAAGGTGGAACCACAACTCGGAAAATCGAAATGATGTTTTTTCAAGCGTTCCGTCTCATATTCCTGCATCAGATCTTTTATCTGCTCTGCAGCGCAAATTTTCGGAAACCGAAGGACAACAGCAACCACAATTTCCGGATTATCCATCAATGAGGTATGCTTATAACCATGAAAAACCTCATCCGAAGTCTGCCACCGCAACCGTCCGTCAAGAGAAACAGTCTGGATACCTGCTGTTACAGCCGAAATTTCTCCTCCAAAGCATCTCGCATTCATTCTGACCGTCGATCCTATAGTACCTGGAAGCCGAAAAAGCCACTCTCCCCCTGCCCTGCAGCATTGAAGCAACTCTTCGGCAATCAAAGTGTTGTCTGCACCAGCTTCGCAAAAAAGTTCATCATCAGATATCCAGCATATCCGCTGCATACAGTCTAATGAGATCACAACACCTGGAAAAAACGTATCGGAAAAGAGAATATTGCTCCCCTTTCCCATAAGTGCTAATGGAAGACAATGCTCCCTGTTCCAAAGCAGAAGGTCGGCAAGTTCGGCAGGAGTTCTTGGATGAGCAAGAAAACGGGCTATACCGCCAATCCCGTAATATGTCCGTAATGCAAGAGAAACTTTGGATTCGAAAGCACAGGGCAGGGATAATTCAGCCATAACACAATGCCTTTGTTTGGGGATCAGAAAAATGCATTAACCACATGAACTCTAATAAAAAAGAAATGAAAATGGATAAATTCCATATTTTCAGCTTCAAAACGCCTGTACAATTCCACAACCATTATCAGAATAAAACTATGCCAGAAAACAACGAACGCCGAGTCAACTTTGCCTTGGCACAAATTACGACTGAACAAATTGCGCTTCTCCCTGAAGTCCTTGTTGAAGACAAGCCTATCACCATAAATGCAGGCCTTAATTTTGGTATCGACAATAAACAACATCTGTTGAAAGTAATGTTCAAAAACATCTTTCTCCAAGAGGAAACCCCCTTTATTATCATCGAAACAGGATGTGTTTTTGCTATAGATCCCGAATCATGGGCGCTTTTTTCAAGTCAGCAAAGTGGTTTTTTTGTATTGCCGAAAAACTTTGCAGGTCATCTTGCGACACTGACAGCAAGTACTGCACGCGGCATTTTGCATAACAGAACTGAAAACACCCCGATGAACCGGTTTTTTATTCCGGCCAACAACCTTGAAGAGATGATCCCTGATAACCTGGCACTGCCTTTGGAACCAGCATCCTGAATAAACAAAAAAATGATGCCTGTCCGCTTGGCATGACAGGCATCATTTTTTGACGAACATTTAGCGCACCCTTCACCTCAAAAATGTTACCGTATCGGGTTTTCGGGGGGTGGCTTCGGGCAAAGGCAGAGCACTGAACCCAAAAACAGCCGCTGCGTAAGGAATGTAGCCTTCAGGAAAGTCAAGTCCAATACTGCTCAGTGACGCAGGGCCTTCAGGGCTTCCATAGACCATCATCGGAGAGTGAACCCAGCAGGATCCTATGCCAAGTGACGCAGCTGCAAGTAACATATTTTCCATGGCAAGGACAGAATCATACAAGGGTGCTATAGCCTTACTCTCACCAGAGATAATTACCAGCGTAGGTGCATGGTAAAATACCTTAAACTCTTCACGAGATGCCATTTCACGCAAAGCTGTATTATCGGAATTCAAAAAACTGGCTTTACAGAGCATATCGAGCTTTTCGAGCTGACTGGAATTCTGCAGAACTGTAAAATGCCATGGTTGCTGACCCATAGCCGATGGAGCATACTGACCTGCCAGAAGTATCTCCTGCATTTCCTTGTCATCAATCTGCCTGGGCTGATAAGCCCTTACACTGCGTCTTTCTATGATGGTTTGTATCGTTGCATTCATCTCAGTTTATTTTGCTGTTATTAAAGTTCAAGGATTTAATCTGGGTTGTATCAATAAACCGTATACGTTGACCTTACAAAATAAGCAAGTCGGCATTTTGCACAATGCAGCAATCGTAGTATAATTTGTTTCAGCTTCCTGCTGGCCACTCAAAATACTCATAATAATATGAGGTGGTTTTTGAAGCCGTTAAAACATTTTTTGGCTACAAGCATCTTTGTTGTTATGTTTTATGGTTATTATTGTTCCACAATGGGCCGCAGTTTCAACCGCATCCCGATAACATCCTATTATTTTCAGTTTATCAAAGAGTAATGATCGAGGAAAAAGAGCCCATACCATCACAGGAGCTTCCTGAAGACCACCAGAACCGGAACGCTGATGAGACTGCAATCCAAACTTCTCAGAGTGCAAACAAGATTATAGCGCCCTATGACCCCTTAGAAAAAGAGACTGACAATGGAAACAATGTCGAAACCGCAGAGTCCGAGCCGGAAAGTGGTATGAACTTCATGGGGCATCTTGAGGAGATACGCTCTCGACTTATCAAGTCTGCCATCGCCTTGGTACTCGTTACAGGTTTGTGTACGCTCTATTCTGATTTTCTTGTAAATGAAGTACTTATTGCCCCGTTGACGCGAAGCAGTAAAACCTTGGTATTACAGAATCTTGTTCCTTATGGACAGCTCTCTCTTTACCTGCAGGTCGTGGTATTTTCAGGATTCATTATCTCTTTTCCTTTTCTTGCCTGGCAGATCTGGCAGTTTGTTGCCCCGGGTCTGCATGAAAATGAACGCAAGGCAGGACGGTTTTCAATACTTTTTATCTCTCTGTCGTTTTTTACGGGTATAGGGTTTGGCTATTTTGTTTTTTTGCCGGTCACCCTGCAGTTTTTTGCCGCATTCGGAACCCCCCTGATTAAAAACAACATCTCCGTCCAGGATTATGTGAGCTTTTTTATTGGTGCGCTCCTGACCGCGGGGCTTGTGTTCGAACTTCCCTTCATCGCCTATATCCTTTCAAAAATAGGGCTCCTGACACCGGCATTCATGAGATTTTACCGCAAACATGCCATTGTTTTTCTCCTTGTAGTGGCCGCGATAGTAACTCCCTCAACCGATATTGTCACACAACTCGTCATTGGTCTCCCGATGATATTGCTCTATGAGCTCAGTATCCTGATATCAGCTCATGTCAACCGCAAAAACAACGCACTCAAAATATGATGGAAGGCCAACTGAGAAAATACCCACGCGTTATTGAGGTTATGGTACCCGGCGTCACCCTTGCAGGAAATCCTCTGGACGATCCAACAGAGCGCAGGGTACCAGTCTACCTTCCACCGTCCTACAATGATAACAAGCGGTTTCCGGTGATCTACCTGCTTGCGGGGTTTGCCTCTACAGGGCAAAGCTTTTTGAATTACAGTTTCGGACGACAAAGCGTGCCGGAAATAGCGGAATCCCTGATAGCTCAAGGCAAGATGCAGGAAACAATTATTGTCATGCCAGACTGCATGACCCGCTATGGAGGTTCACAATACGTGAATTCACCAGCTACCGGCAACTACGAAACCTATCTTATTGACGAACTCATCCCTTTCATTGACCGGACGCTTTCTACCCTTTCACACAGAAAACACAGGGCGATAGCAGGAAAATCATCTGGAGGATTCGGCGCACTCCGCATGGCAATGAAGCATCCTGATCGGTTTGCGGCAGCTGCCTGCCACAGCGGCGATATGGGTTTCGAACTTTGCTATAAACCAAATTTTCCGACAGCGGCAAGAGTTCTTGAACAATACGGGGGAAGTATTGCTGACTTCCTTGCCGCTTATGAACATGCGTTAAAAAAACCTCCAAAAGAGTTTGCATTGCTTGACCTCATAGGAATGGCCGCTGCATACTCTCCTTCGAAAGGTAGATGCACCCCTGATAACATACGTCTGCCATTTCATCCCCATACCTGTGAACCGATTGATGATGTGTGGAAGGAATGGCTGAGCTTTGACCCAATCGAGATGATCGAGCATGAAACGTATCGCGTAGCACTTCGGTCTCTTGATTTTCTGTTCCTTGATTGCGGAACCCTTGATGAGTACAATCTTCAGTTTGGACACAGGATTTTTTCAAGCAAAGCAACCCGTTACACTATCACTCACCGTTATGAAGAGTTTATGGATTCGCACAGTAATACCTCTTACCGATATGGTGTATCTCTGCCTGCCCTGTCAGAGGTGATCGCAGGCTGAGGAAGCGGCTTCAAGCAGCTTGTTATAGAGTGCTTCCGTCTTTTTTTTAAGGTCTTCCTGAGAGCCATTATTAAGAAGCACATAATCAGCCATTTCAATCAGCTTTTCCTGAGGCCATTGCTGGGCAATGCGTTGCATGATCTCTTCACGGCTACCCAAACCTTTCCGCATAGCCCTTGCTATCCTTTGCTGTTCATCAGCCACCACGACGACAACAACATCAAGTTGCCTGTTACTGCCGGATTCAAAGAGAATGGCCGCTTCCTTCACCAAAATTTTTGTGCGATGCTTTGCAGCATCCTGCACTGTTTTTTTAAACTCGCTGAAGACTTTCGGGTGAATAAGCTTATTCAGTGCTTCAAGTTTTTCAGAAGATAAAAATACGGTTGAGGCTATTTTTTTTCGATCCAGAACGAATTTTCCAGAGCTATCGAACGAATATACTGTGGCACCGAAAAGCTTTCGGATTCCCTCAATCACTTCAGAATCGTTAAGCTGAAGTTCCTTCGCCACTCTGTCAGCCTCGAAAAGACGACAACCCATTTTCGAAAGAAAACTGCAAACCGTAGATTTACCGCTGCCAAGTCCGCCAGTAACTCCGACAAGAAAAGGATAGTTCCTGCTCATTGTTCGGTCGTTGATTTTTTGCGAAGATTTTCCCTCACCTGTAACAGTACGGATCTCCAAAGTTCAGGATTATGCTTGTACGCTTCAGTTTTACGCTGGAGACTCTCACGTGTTAGCTCATGACGGACAAGAATCTTATTAATCTCATCAGAGTTAAGGACTGTAAGCACTTCAGTGTCATGTTCAACTACCACTCCTGATAACAAAAGATAATCACTATAGAACTCGACGAAACGGATATCATCTTTGTCAAGGGTATACAATTTTTTTTCGCTACACCCTCCTAAAAAAACAAAAACCAATACAACGGAAATAATAGATGCCCTGAAGGGATGGCGCCGTGTCATTTGCTTGAATTTTAGCTATTTCAAGAAACTTAATACACAAACTGTGAACTTAATCACCGAATTATAAGTTAAAGCATTTTGAATCACAGGTATAGAATTTTTTCAACTTTAAATAATTATACTTCATGTCTTATCAGCAACCTCCACTGTTATATGCAGAAAATGCACTTGAACCTTTTATTTCCGCAAAAACTATTGGATTTCACTATGGCAAGCATCATGTTGCCTACATCACGAATTACAACAACCTTATTGCTGGTACCTCTCTTGAAAGCCTGAGCATCGAAGATGTTATTGCCCAAACCGCTGCAGATCCTCAAAAAATCAGTATTTTCAATAACGGTGCACAGGCTTGGAACCACTCCTTTTACTGGAACTGTCTCACCCCAAACGGGGGCGGTGAACCTTCAGGTGAGCTCGCGGCCAAAATCTCACAAGATTTTGGGAGTTTTGATAAGTTTAAAGAAGAACTTAAAAGTGCTGCTGCAACCCAATTCGGTAGCGGATGGGCATGGCTTGTGCTTGATGGTGGGACTCTGAAAGTTGTAAAAACCGGTAATGCACAAACCCCTGCAACAAGTGGACAGAAAGCAATACTGACTATTGACGTCTGGGAACATGCATACTATCTTGACTACCAGAATCGTCGTCCTGATTATGTTGCCACGGTCATTGATAACCTCCTGAACTGGGAATTCGGCGCTGAGAACTTCCGCGCCGCACAATAATCGGAAATTTTTTTTGCTGATCAACCCAACAGAGCACAATAAAAATGTCCTATTGGGTTGATCTTTTGCCTGCAAGCTCACATCCATGGCAGAATTGCAGCAGCATCAAGATTTACCACTTTCGCTTTTTTCGGCATCGCAAACCTGAGGGAATTCCCACTCTTGTTAAATACCCGTTCATCGTAGGCTATCACGAGCTGATGCTCTCCAAGGCCATCCGAATTACTATTATAGAGCACCATCTCAATATCTTTCGGAACAAACATATTTTGATTGTTAATCAGAATTGTCTCATAATTCTTGAAATGAATTTCAGTCGTCGTTTTTCCTTGACGGTTTTTTACCAGCAGAGCCGTAAGTGTTCTGTTGATGGGATTGATAACCACCTCTTTACTCCCCCCTCGAGTCGAGATGGTGAAAATTATGGTTCCAGAGCCTTGTTTAACTGATTTGATAGCACTTAAGGGCTCGGGAATATTGACCAACCCCAAGAGAGACTCCGAAAGAAGGCGGAAGTCGGAATTAACTCCGATAATTTTTTCAAGATTCAAATCATTATTTGTGCCAAGCAAAAACCGGTTATTGAGCAAATCATGCACATAAAGCGAATCTGTGCTGAAAAACATATCAGCGACTGGCCACCCAAGTACTCCTGCACTGACAATCATCCGAGCTTCATGCCCCCTGTTTATACGAATATTACAGAAAACACGTTTTTGCCTTTTCGGCGTTTTAATCCATACATCAGCATAGCCATCCAGCGACTCGATAACAGGAGATCCACTGGCAACTTCACGAAACAAAGCTGCTTGTGCTGCACTCAGCGCAACTTGTTCACCTGATAGTTCCTGTCGACCCACCGTACGAAAATCTGCACACCCAGCTCCCAAAACGAGTATACACAATACCCACAACAAAACTCTTTTTTCTTTCATACTCTCATTCCTTAACATTATTCAGCATCCATTCCCCGCCACATATCTTTATTTCCTTTGAGAATCATCACTTTTACTGCACATTGCATCAGGTTCAAATGCACCACGTTCGATATTTTAAGCTGAACTTACCGTTACTTATGAACGAAACTGTTGCATTTTTCATTCAAATTTATGTTACAGTAAAATACAACGCTATCAAAACTACAAGCAAATTTTCACATTATGCAATCGCTTTACCTTAAACCTAAAGAACACCACAGGATCCAGAAAGGCCATTTATGGGTGTTCAGCAATGAACTCGCGAACCTTCCTCATGATATCGCTTCCGGTGAAACCGTAAAACTCTTTACTCACGACAAAAAGTTTATGGGAACCGGTTTTTACAACTCACACTCACTGATCTCTGTAAGACTGCTTTCACGCAAAGATGAACAGCCAGACCACGATTTTTTCCGCAAAAAATTTCTTGAAGCCCTCAAACTCCGAGAAATTATCTACAAGAGTGAAGAGACCAATGCCTATCGACTTATCCATGGCGAATCGGATGGCCTCCCCGGACTGATTATAGACCGATTTAACCAGGCAATTGTGTTACAGGCGTTTTCTGCCGGCATGGACATACACCTGCAGCTTATCTGCGATGTCTTGCAAGAACTCTTGAATCCAACAATTATAATTGTGCGCAATGAATCGCCCTTAAGAGAGTTGGAAGGACTGAACCTTTACAAAGATGTTATCCGCGGAGAACGATCTGAAACGATACAGACTATTCACGATGCAGGCATCACCTATGAGGTTAATCTTTTTGATGGGCAGAAAACAGGCTTTTTCCTTGACCAGCGTGAAAATCGTAAAATCATCAGAAAGTTATCTGAAAACGCGGAAGTACTTGACGTTTTTACTAATGACGGTGGCTTTGCTCTCAATGCACTTTACGGAGGAGCCCATTCAGCAATTCTGGTTGATGCGTCCAAAGAAGCTTTGCAGAGAGCGGATCGTAATGCGCAGTTAAACCATTTCAGGGAATACAGTCTCGTTGCGGCAGACGCATTTGATACCCTTGATCAGATGGTTGAGTCAAAGGAGTCATTCAATCTTGTTATTCTGGATCCGCCGAGCTTTACAAAAAGTCGTAAAAACCTCCCAGGTGCCCTTAAGGCTTACAAAAGACTCAATAAACTCGGACTGCAATTAGTTAAAAGTGGAGGATTTCTTGCAACCGCCTCTTGCAGTCATCACGTGTCAGAAGAGGACTTTCTCCAATCAGTTCATCAGGCGGCTCTTTCGGCTGGCTGCCAGTTGAGATTGATACACAAGAACTCACAGCCCTACGATCACCCTGTACTCCTTGCCATGCCAGAAACAAGTTATCTTAAATTTGCCTGTTTTTATGTAACACGCTGACTCCTTCACCATAGCATAACATCCTGCCATGACACAGCCTTCGGGCTGTGGATGTGGATGTTCAATTTTGCTACTGTTGAAGTTCTGAAGAGGCACCATGTATATAGGCAAGAGCATCCTCAAGAATTTTCATAGCCTGACGTATCTCATAATCGTCATCAGCATCGTCCTTAGCCCTGTTGAGTCGTTTTTTTGCATCCTCTATTGCATCAGCAGCAAGCTGCAGTTTTGAAGCAACACCCATTTTACTCTCCTCATTTTGACTTATAGAAAATATTACATTCTTAAACGAATGTAATACTCTTTAAAAAAAGAGCTGAAAATCTCTTCAGCTCCCTTTTTTGTGTTATCACTGAAATGCGCTTTCAATCATAAAAATGTCGCAACAGTTATTACCTACCCCTTCCATCTGGTCGATTGCCATCTCTACGATTATCATCACGGGGTTGCTCCCTCTCATCCCTGCGATTATCTTCACGACGTGGTTCCCTGTCATAACGCTCTCTGTCATGACGGTCTCTATCCTCCCAGTAACTGCGATCATGTCTGCGATACTCAACATCACGATACCTCCTTAGGTCTTCCCAGCGATGTCTTCTTATCTTATAGGGCAGATTACGCTCCCGAACCAAATCCCAAGGCCCACGGTAGTGTGAAGAACGGAACCAACTACCATCACGATGCAGGTAATAAAGGTCACCATAATAAATTATATCGTAAGGACTACCTACCGATACTGAAAATCCCTGATCCTGCAAGTAGACAAAGCTTGGACGTCTGTCGATAACAAAATGCGGTCTATCTCCGACACCGACACGAACATCCCCAATTCGAATACCGACTTCGGCATGAGCTTCGGTATGGGGATTACCTAAACACATGCCTGCAATTCCTGCAACCAGCCAGATTGTTTTTTTCATAGTTTTTTCAATTTAAAATGGTTATTCATTCGGTTAAATCTTTCCTTAATAAAGGAAACACAACTTTCATCATTTGACATATTGTTTATACAAAAAAGGTAAGTAACTATAAAATAATATAGAAATCATATAACGGGTTAAGTCACAAAACATGATTAAAAACTTACCACTATTCCCTTTAAAATCCGATTTTGCAAACTTTGCTTCCATCCGGCACCAGACAGTTTTTCAGCTAGTTCTACAATAATATGTCTTGGTTCAATGCCAAGATCAAGATTTCTTCCAAGTCCCTGCACACAGGATGGACAATTGGTAAGGATGACAGCCTTCTTTTTTCCATGCATAACATCCATAATCGCATCTCTTTTTCGGTGAAGCATCGAATCGGTAATATCAGGTCGAGAGAGTGCCAGAGTACCAGCCTCTGAACAGCAGTGCGGTACTGCAGTCACGCTTCCAAAACCTCCCAGAGTGCGAAGCGTCTGATCTGCTTTGCCAAAAAGCGAATCATGGCACGGTGCATGATAAAGATAATCTTCTCTCCCCTCAAGCTTCAGACCTTTGTCAAGAGTATAAGTTGTAACGTCAATAATTTTTCCACCAAAAAGCTTACCGGTTTCAATAGCATCGAGCCCTTCCATACAGGTTCCGCAGGTAACCACGCAGGCGTCGAAATCAAGGTAGGAAAACATCTCTCTGATCTGGCTGAACATCACGGTATTGCGAAGTACAATGCTCGAATACTGGTCACGCTTAGCATTGACATGAGCAGGAAAGCCGCAGCAAAGAAACGGTGGCGGCAGCACAACCCTAACTCCAAGTTCAAGCAAGACATGAAGAGCGGCCATTGAAATTGAGGAGTTCATGCGTTCTGATCCGCATCCAGGGAAATAAAAAACGTTACTTTTAACCTCTCCGGAAGGTTCAAACACAATCACCTGATCAGGGCCGCATTCAGGCAGCAGATTTCGCAAAGTCTCTTCAGGTACTGGCGGTACCGGCGAACGCAAAAGCCTTAATGGATAAAGCTCCGGCGGATCAAGTTCCGGCTGCAGAGGTGCGGATATTTTATTACTCACCCGCTGAACGGCCCCACCTATCCTGAGCACGGTCCTGCGGAAAATCGCATTGAAAACTGGCGAACGACTATCAAGATAACGCAAGGTTAATTCTGTAAGCGGCGAAGAGTGCTTATAGCCCCATTCTGAAAGAATTTCACGCTCCAGCACCGAAACCTCACCACTATCAATATCTACCGGACACGGCTTGAGACATTTATGGCATATGGTACAGTGATCGGCAACCTCTTCAAGCCACTTCAGAAGGGCAAAATCCGTTGAACGCTCTCGCTGAGCATCAAAAAGAAGCGCCTCGATCAATGAACCAATGGCAAGATTTTTGTTCCGTGGATGATAAAACATTCCCCGCAATGGATAGTAAACACAGCAATCAGTCTTGCACTTACCGCATCGGATACAGTAATCAACTTTTTTTGAAAGCTCCTCAATCTGGGCACGACGGAGAATATGCGCCTCAAGTTCAAGTAAATTGAATGACGGTGTAAAGATATGATCAAGCGCTTCATAATCTTCCAGCTTTCCGGGATTCATAATTCCTTTCGGATCAACCTTGCGACGATACTGAGAAAGTTTTTCAACAAGAGCTGGATCAAGGTACTTCAGCTTTGTCACACCAATACCATGCTCACCTGACACTACTCCGCCGAGTGAAACCACTTTATCCATAACGTTGTCAATCACTTTGTCAGCCCTATCAAGCATCGGTCGATCGTTGGAAAGTACCGGCACATTGACATGAACATTGCCATCTCCGGCATGCATGTGTGTCGCCAGCACGATACGCCTGTCGCGAACATAAGAATATGCGTTTTCAAAAGCTGCTCCCATCTCAGGATATCCCTGGACCAGTTCACCAAACTCTCGACTGAGCTCCTGTATAATTTCAAGTGAACGGAGTGTCTCTTCCGGTGCCAATAAAATTCTCTCATCGAACAAACGGCAAAGTTCCAGCCCTGCCGGGATCTTTGAGGCAAACCGACCACCATCCCCCGTTACTCTTGTCGTTGCAAAAATAGTACGTGATCGCTCAACAAAGCAATGCTGTGCGTATCGCTCCTCTGTACTGTTGAGGTCATCAATAAATCGTGAAAAAACAGCAAGCGCCTCAAGAGGAATCACAATATCCTCATTCAACTTAAACGCATTGGTTCGCCGGGCAATCGCTCCAAGCTTTTTTCGATCGGCCCAGAAACGAGTGGCATCCGCATTGTCCCTGGCCAAAAACATCATGGTATTGGGATGGAGCTTCAGCAGACTTTCCAACCGATCAATACCGCTCTGCACCTCAGCGGGAAAATTACCTGCTATATCAATCAGCAGTACGGCTTTCGGAGTTTGAGCCCTGGGAGCCTTCACTTTATAGTCAATAGCCCTGATATACTCATCATCAAAATGCTCAAGTGCCAGCAGTGCCTCCCTGTTTTCTGAATAAAGGGGAAAGAGTTTCGAAAGCTCCAGGATCACCCGGCTTGCCTCATCCATATCAGGCCCGAAAAACTCAAGGCACAGTGTTCTCTTTTCAGGATACTTTGGATAAAGCACAAAAACGGCCGAAGTAATCACCCCGTCAGTTCCCTCCTTCTGAAGGCCCGGTACACCACCGAGCGCCTTGTTGGTTATATCCTTCCACAATCCCTTTTTGCGGATATCCGTACCAAGCAGCTCAATGCGGTCAACTCTCTTGCCTGATTGATTCCACACCTCAAAAATAACAGTATCTTCATGAAGAATTTTACGGAGCCTGTGGTCAACTCTTTTTACCGTCCAGTTTTCACCGGAAGGCATTGCCATTCGCCACTCAAGCAGATTATCGATACAGGTACCCCATCGAACCGCCATCTTGCCACCGGCATTTTCAGCAATATTGCCTCCGATAGTACAAGACCACTCACTTGTCGGGTCGGTAGCAAACACAAGACCATGCTCGTCCGCCACCTCCATAGCCTTCTCAGTAACAACTCCAGCTTCCACTTCAATCACTGAAGCGTGAGATATCTGACCGTTTTCAAGCTGAAAATTCCTGACCGAAACACCCCTGATACGGTTCAGCTTTTCCATATTGATAATCACACATCTCGATCTAAGGGGTACAGCCCCACCGGTCAATCCTGTGCCAGCACCACGGGGAATGATATTAAGACCGAGTTCGGCAATCGCCGTAATCAGCGGCGCAACGTGCGACTCCTGATCCGGAGTGATAACAGCAACAGGAAGATGAAGCCTCCAGTCAGTAGCATCTGTAGCGTGAGCTGCAAGTGAAAAAGGATCGAAAAGCACATTTTTAGCTCCAACAACAGCACCAAGTTCCCGCTTCAGGCGTCGTCGCAATTCAGGTGTTTTTTCAACAGCAGAACGGAAACGATCAAGTTGCTCACGCACCGCAACCACAATGGCCGAAACACGGCTTTCGCCATTTGCCATTTCCGAAATGGTATCAAGTTCGTGAAATGCCCTTTCAAAAAGGCGATGGCGACGAGCAGCAGAATCAACAAGCTCCTGAAAGAGGTAGGGATTGCGGCGGTGAATAAGAATCTCTCCGATAATACCCATAAGCAAACGTGCCGACCTGCCTGTTACCCGCAGATCACGGAGTTCATCAAGTATGCGTACGATATCAGGCCCAAGCAAAAAAGAAATCGCCTGCCGGTCGCTGGCAGAGGTGTAATTAAAAGGAATTTCGCGGAGATTGTTTGTTATTGGTTTCACTCTATCAGAACCTGTTCTTATCGTCATTAGATATTATAAAGAATGTTAATGATCTGCGATTTTCAATGCACCATGCATATCTCAAGGTTATTTCAAACTCACAGTCTTGCACCTCCAGAAATTTCAAGAATCTGCCCTGTAATAAAGGCTGCATCATCGGAAGCCAGAAAAAGCGCACATCGGGCAACATCATCAGGTGTCGCGACCCGCCCAAGAGGATAGCGCCCTGCACAATCCTTTCGAAGCATCTCCCAACGTTCTGGACCAAGAGCCCTTACAAAAGCAGGAACTTCAACAAGAGCTGGGGCAAGGGCATTAACCGTTATGCCATAGCAGCCAAGCGAGAGAGCAAGTGAACGGGTAAAAGCATAAATACCACCTTTAGCAGCAGAATAAGAAAATTGATTCGGACTCCCCCTATAGACAAGCGAACTCATATTGACGATCCTGCCAAAACCCTGCGGTTTCATCACCCGTGCCGCTTCTCTGCAAGAGAGAATACAGGATTTAAGATTAAGATCAAGATTGGCACTCATCCTCACGTAATCAATCTCCTCGACATCAGCCGCAGGTTCACAATCGCCACCAGCAATATTAACCACACTATCAAGTTTTCCGAACCGATCCATTATCTGCCTGTAGAGTAAACGGATCGCGCTTTCATGCATTACATCAGCCAGCAAAGAGCAGCCACTTCCCCCGGCTCCTTCAATGAGCTCAAGAGTTTCAGAACATCCCGCAGCATTAATATCACTGACAACGACCACAGCGCCCTCTCCAGCAAAACAGAGAGCAACAGCCCTGCCAATCCCCCCTGCAGCTCCTGTAACAAGCACAATCCTACCAGACAATCGCATAACCCCTCCACAATGTCTTTTTTGTTCGCGAAAAAAACCCTCAGGACTATATTATCCGATAATTCCTTTTCTTTTCAACTCCCAGAAACATTTAGCAGTGGCTTGAATATCAAAAGCTGCATTATGAACCTCTTCAAATCCTATACCGAATAACTTAACATACAATTCCGTCAACTTTGGCCACTTGTTCCCATACTGGCCTTTAAGAGCACAAAAATCAGTAGCTCTTTCCATCGTGCATATTTTTCTTTTTGAAGGCAAGGGATTGTGCATTCCTGCCCTTATAAATTCACTGCCTACAATTTTTTCGTCAAACCGCATATTGTGAGCCACAAGAACTTCAGCCTTACCAATAACCGTTTGAAACTCCTGGAGAACATCGCTCAGCAATCGGCCATCAACATTTGCTCTTTCGGTTGATATCCCATGAATCATGGACGCTTCATGCGGAATCAAAAAGCCTTCAGGTTTAATAATATAATCTCCAGACATCAGGGTATTGCCTTTACCGTCACAGTATAAAAAAGCCAACTGTACAAGCCTTGGCCAATTATTGATATCGGTCACTGGCGCGCGCCAGCTTATAGGCAATCCCGTTGTTTCTGTATCAAAAAATAAGTACATAGGGCTTTGCATATCTAAAAAAACTGTCACGACAAGATTCTCAAAACGGACAATCATCATCAACAACTGAACTTCCGCCTTGATGTTCATAAGCCGGAGGATTATAAGAGTCAGCCTGCTGATCCTGAGATGAGGACGCATCACCGCCAGGCTCTACCTTCCACCCCTTTACATTGGTATACCATTTACCATTAAACTCCCTGCTTTCAATGTCAAATGACACCGTCAGACGGTTTCCCACCCTCAGTATATTTCTATCAAACTTATCTCCCCACAAAGAAATACAAACCTTCTTCGGATATTGACCATCAGTTTCAACAATAATATCCTGTTTTTTCCATTGCCCATTCTTTCCCGTACCTGTCTGTTCAGGAAGAATTGCTGTAAGTTTTGCTGTAAGCTGCATAGCATTATAATCTGGCCTATTACTAAAAAAATATCCTACGAAAAAACAATTGGAAGATGCATCATGACTTTTCGCGAAAGCCTTGTAATTTACTATATGGCATGGAATTTATTAACATGGGAAAACCATTCATTTCATCCGGTCTGGCACATCACCTCACACGATCAGGGTGCTCGCTGCAATACCGATCAATAAGTCGGAGAAACTGACGTCCATAACGTTCAAGCTTCACCTCTCCAACCCCTGAAACTGTAAGCAGGGATTCATCGTTCCGTGGAAATATGGAGGCCATATCATGAAGAGAACGGTCTGAAAAAACCACATAGGGAGGGATCCCCTGCTCAAGAGCTATCTGCTTACGAAGTATCCTGAGCAGTTCAAACAACTCTTGATCAAAGTTTGATCCCTGAGCATCAAGAGTTCCATAAAGTTCTTTTTCTTTCTTTTTATCCACAACCCGTACCATAGCAATCTTCTCATCATTTTTCAGAATCTGGACAGCTTTTGGAAGCAGAAACAGTGTTGGGTAGAGCCCTTCCGATTTTTCAATAACTTTTTGAGCCAGCAGTTCATCAACGAGCTGCCTCCAGTACTGTTTATTGCGTGCTTTTCCTACTCCATAGGTTTTCAAACGATCATGTCCAAAATCACGGATTTTCTGATTATTGCTTCCAAGAACGATATCCACAATATGCATTGCGCCAAACCGCTCTTCGGTGCGGACAATTGCCGAAAGCAACATCTGTGCATCCCGGGTGCAGTCTACGACTTCACGCGTACCAAGGCAGATGTCGCAGGAACAGCAGTTCTCAAGGGGATAGTGTTCTCCAAAATATTCAAGCAGGCTCCTGCGACGGCAAACAGAGGTTGCTGCAAATGAAATGACTTTCGATAGAGCCGCGAGTGCCTTCTTCCGTTCAGGTTCATCAGTCATTGCATCAATAAAATAACGCAATTTGCTGATATCGCCCTGAGCAAAAAGAAGCGTGCACTGCGCTGTCCCGCCGTCGCGACCTGCCCTACCGGTTTCCTGATAGTAATTCTCTATGCTTTTAGGAAGGTCGGCATGAATCACAAACCGAATATTGGACTTATCAATACCCATACCAAAAGCAATGGTAGCCACAATGACCTCCACTTCATCGCGAATGAACGCTTCCTGATGGTGCTTACGATTATCATCACTGAGGCCGGCATGGTAAGGGAGAGCACGAAACCCTTTTGCCTTAAGCATTGCTGCCGTTTCATCAACACTTTTGCGGCTGGTACGATAAATAATGCCCGCCTTGCCTGCGTTTTTTTTTAATAGAGAAACAAGTTGGAGATCAGTATTTTCTTTAAAGCGAACGTCGTAGAAAAGGTTCGGGCGGTCAAACGAAGCCCTGACAATTAGGGGAGTACGGAGGGCAAGTTTGTCGAGAATATCCTGCTGCACAAGATGAGTCGCTGTAGCAGTAAAAGCGGCAACAGGCAAATCAGGAAACAGGGTAACCAGATCGGAAAGCGACAGGTAGTCCGGCCGGAAATCGTGACCCCATTCCGATATACAATGAGCTTCATCGATCACTGCCATACTTATTCTCACCCTGCCAAGCATCTCCCTGAAGTGGTCGAGGGTAAACCGTTCAGGCGCAACATAAAGCAGGTCGAGGGAGTTTGAAAGCAGCTCCTGCATCACCCTGTCACGCTCATCAGGTAAAAGAGAACTGTTAAGAAACGCCGCACGAATCCCGTTAGCCCGTGCTCCATCAACCTGATCTTTCATCAGTGAGATAAGCGGACTGATAACCATACAGGTACCCTGCATCAAAACAGCGGGAAGCTGGTAGCAGAGCGATTTTCCACCACCAGTCGGCATAACGGCAAAAACATCCCTCGTTTCAAGGATTGCCCTTACTATCTGTTCCTGATTAGGTCGAAACTCCCTAAAACCAAACACCTTGCGAAGAGTATCAAACAAATCTGCATCACTCCAGGATATCATAGCTTTTCCCACCACTCCTGAAGTCCATCAACAACTTTTTTCCACGCAAGATTCTTCTCCTGCACCACAAGAACACCATCACCCCCTTTCGCAGAGAGAATCTCAGGCACTTCTACTGGTGTTGCAAAACAGTGTTCCCTTGAAAAGTTATTATGAAACACATAAGCTACAAGACCCAATGCTGTGACATCCTGCGGACTGTTTAAACCCCTCCTGTTCATCCCCTCAGCAACCCCTTCCGGATAGCTGATACGAACATCAAGACCAAGAACAAGCTGAGCAAGCTCCACCGATCCCTGCAGTAACGAGCCGCCACCGGTAAGAATGACCCCAGCATTAATCGCCCCATAATAGCCCGATACCATCAAGGCGTCCCGCACAAGCTCCAGAATCTCCATCATCCGCGCTTCAATAATCAGGGTCAACGAACTCTTCGGAAATGTTGTTTGCGAATAACCCTCACAAGCTTCAATTACTATATCTTCATGACCACTATTTATTCGGCTGTCTGCGCAACCATGCTTCATTTTTATACTTTCAGCAACCTTTTCATCGACCTGAAGTCCTTGAGCAATATCAAGCGTAATATCATTGCCCGCAACCGTAATAACCTCAGAATAATGAATCGCCCCACCAAAAAAGATGGCAACCTCAGTCGTTCCTCCCCCAATATCAATGACCACAACCCCACCCTTCTTCTCTCGCTCTTTTATAACCGCCATACCCAAAGCAACCGGTTTAAAAGTGAATCCAACGATCTTCAAGCCTGCCCTCTCAACACACAGCCTGATGTTGCGGATTTTGGTTTTCAAACCTACAACAATGTAAACACTCCCTCTCATGGTCGATCCGGCCATACCTATTGGATCAAGAAGCTGATCCTGATCATCAACAATAAACTCTTGAGGAATGACATGAATAATCTCATGATTGATATCAAGATTCTGGATATTGGCCCTAGCCTTCTCCAGAAACCTATACACATCCGATTCATTAACAATGCCAGACTGGTTGATACTAATTTCCGAACTGCTTTGAATACAATGCACATGCGATCCGGAAATGGCAACATTGACTCCATGAATCACAAGAGATGATTCGCGTTCAACATCAGCTACTGCAGCTTTAATTGCGGCAACAGATTTGTTAATGTTCACAACAGCTGTTCTCCTGAGCCCATCCGAACGCGCAGATCCTTCCGCGATTACATTCAGTTTGCCGATCGCATCTTTTGCAGCTACCACAATGCAAACTCTGGTTGTTCCGATATCAAGACCAACAGCAATATTGGTTTCGGGTATTAATTCCTGCATGATTTAAACAGATATTCCATCAAGGCTGTGCGGAAACTGCCTCAACCTTCTCCTTAACGACATTCGGCACCCCCACAGCCCCTATGTAAAAGACCACAAGACTTGCAGGTTCTCTCCCTGGATTATAACCATTATGCAAAGTATTCATAAGCTCAAGAATTGCATCCCCTTTTTTGAAGCTATAGGTTGTACCATCTTTAACCTTCACGTTAAGCACCCCTTCCAGCATATAGGCATAAACAGGCACAGGATGCTGATGCCACCCGGTTGAACCGCCTGGAGGAACATGGACTACAAGAGCCGTCACTTCAGGTTGGCCGCTCTGAAGATAGGTCAACGGCTGACCATTACTTGCAGTTGTCGATGTCACCAATTTATGAACTTCAACGTTCTGATACTCTTCCGCCCATACAACACTGCTCAGTATCATCAGCATAAAAAACACAACAATACCCGGAACCCTTTGCATAACGACTCCACATATAAGTTAATTCTACTCCTTCTCCCCTTTTGTCAATCCCGAAAAATCAAGGATCTCTCTCTTCTCAGGTCGGCACAAATCCACGTGCCCAATAAAATATCCAGCCCATAACTTCATGCAAAGCCATCTCTGACTTCTCAAGTGAAGCCGCATTAGGTAAATAGCTTAACAGCGTCAATTGAAATTTATCATCAGTTTGATAATCTACCTTATAGGGGACTACCTTAAACCCTGCCTTTTCGAACAACAAAAGAGCCCTTCGCATATGATAAGCACTGGTAACAAGAATAATACTTTTTCTGCCACCCAACAACTTCCCTGCGGCCACAGCTTCATCGGCTGTATTGCCCACTTTCTCTGTTAACCTGATCGCCTTTTGAGAAACACCGAGCAAAGTTGCCCTCTTTGCAAGTAACTCTCCTTCAGGAATCTCATCGGGTCGCCACGGAATCTGCCCACGGGTAAAAACAATCAGTGGAGCCTTCCCTGCTTTGAAAAGGTCTATTCCCCCTTCAAATCGATCAACGGCATCACCCCACTCGCCCAACGGTACACCATCAACCTGATGAAGCATACCACTCAGCACTACAATAGCATCTGCTTTTACCACCGCACGCAAAGGAGTTCTCCCTGTTGAACCTTCAACAAGACCCATCAATTTATTGCTGAAAACAGGCATACTGAATATCAGAAGCACCAGCACTCCAAACCACAACAAGAACCTTTTGCGCAAAACAAGACCTGCCACCAAGCATAATAGGCTGAATCCTAACGGAAGCACAAACAACGGAAGAAGTTTATTGAGAAACAGCATAATCCATACAATTGCGATGAATTCTTTAACGTCAAATAACAGGCATCATTATCGCCTAATTTGAAAATCAAAATAAGACAAATTACACACTCAAGCCTTGTTTTTGAGGGGAAATAAAAAAAATATTTACTGTCCGATATTTCATTGAGAATGGAGTAAAAAGAATTAGTATAATTAACTTAACTTACTTAACAACGTCCCTACTTTTTACCATAAAAAGCTATTGGTAGAGACTGGATTGCATGTTGTAGAGGCGGGCGTAGGTGCCGTTTTGGTTGATGAGGGTCTCGTGGGTGCCCTCTTCAGCGATGATACCATCGGCGAGGACGATGATGCGGGCGGCCATGCGGACTGTGGAAAGGCGGTGACTGATAATGAGGGCTGCTTTTCCTCGAGTGAGTTCGTTAAACTGGCCGACCAGCTCATATTCGGCTTCGACATCAAGGGAACTGGTGGGCTCATCGAGAATCATGATTGATGCGTCACGTAAAAATGCTCTTGCTATAGCAATTTTCTGCCACTCACCCATGCTCAGTTCTCGACCGCCATCAAAAAGATTACCCAGAATGGCTTCATACCCCCCTTCGAGCCTTTCAAAAACCTCATGAGCACCGGAGAGTCTTGCTGCCTCCTCTATCTTCGGATCATTGGACAAGACATCAATATTTCCCATACGGATATTATCTCGTCCGCTCATCTGAAAGCGAACATAATCCTGAAAAATAACGCCAATACGCTTCCGGAGATCTTCAAGCTCAAACATCCGGTAATCTACTCCGTCTATCAGAATCTGCCCTTCATCCGGTTCGTAAAGTCTGCAAAGGAGCTTGACCAAGGTTGATTTACCACACCCATTCTCCCCGACAAGAGCAACATGCTCACCAGGGCCTATAGATGCGGTAAAATCCTTAAGAACGACACGTTCGGTACCGGGATAACGAAACGAAACATGGTTAAACGTAATCCCCTGAACAATGGGTACAGGAAAATTTTTGGGCTCTGATGGGGAAACTATGAGCGGAGTGTGTTTCAAAAAATCGTCAAAGTGCCCGAAAAAAAGAGCATCACGATAGAGCGATGCAAGGGCATTGAGTATGCTCTGGGTTGAAGACTGCGCTCGTTGCATCGCCTGGTAGATCATAACCAGACTGCCAATACTCAGTGCTCCAGCAAATGAGCGGAAAAGCAAAAATCCCAAGGAGAGAAAAAGCGAAACAAGCACAAGAAACTGACCCAAAAAACCATAAAAAGCTTCCCTATCCGTCAGCTCAATATTTTCCTGACGCTGCTGAGCACGCAACTTGCGGTAACGCCCCACGAAATTGTCACCAAGACTGAAGAGCCTTAACTCCTTCGCAAAGGTTTCGGAAGTAAGCAGTGCGTTAAGGTAATAGAGGTGACGTTTATCCGGTGTCTGTTTATACTGTAGACCATAATTTTTTCTTGAAAAGAACATTTTTACCCCAAATGCCGGCAGAAGTGCCAGGAAAAGAAAAAGTGCAATAGTCCAGTGAACACTCACAATCAGACCTGTAAGAGCTGTGATGGTCACTAAAGACTGTAACAGAGTGAACAAACCGTTGATAATACTGAGAGGTCGATAGGCCGCTTCCTGCTGAGCCCGATGAAGGGCATCATAATAGCCCGCATGCTCATAATAGGAAAGATCCACGGCAATGGAGTGCTTATGAAGAATGGAGGTCACAGTGTCGAGCATCTGTTCAGACTGGCGAGTGCTGACTACAGAAGCAAGCGAGCTGCAGGCCTGCTGCAGCAGCATAAACAATGCCGTAAGCAGTACTAAAAAAAGGATCTTCTCCCAACCACCCGGAGTATGCAGCATTGCCTTGTTTTCAGAAAGCAGATCAACAAGCAACTTCACGGTATAGAGAGACCCCAAGGGAAAAACACCCTGTAAAACATTCAGCAACGCGTGAACAACAACCAACCGGGGACTGCTTACCCAAATAAGCTTTATGGCCTTGCCAAGAGCATGGAGAATGTTTTTTGTTTTGAGTTTATTCACTTTGGAAGCTGTGACTCATCGACAAAAAGGCGGAACGGTCGGCGAAACTGCCATTTATCACTGTTAGGTATGCGCCGACCGATGACGATTCTGCCAAGGAGCAACTGCATCTCAAGTCCACCCTGACGGTTAAAATAAACAACACGTGGTCTTGCACGAGCAGGCAACACCTTTAGGAAGATACCTGAACGTGAAAGAGTTTGATAAGCCGGACTGAGCATGAGGGCAAGATTGTTGGTTAAATGCTTTACAATCAAGATGATCCTGATATAGAGCATACCTTGACTCCCTCCCCTGATCACTATAGTTCTGGTACCCCTTTGCGCGGAGAGTACCTTGCCGGTAATCTCATGTGGCTGCAGAATCCTTACATCATTGTTATTAACATTGTCACCTCTGGTTATAATGCCCCGAGAACTAACCGAAACAACACGATGCGCTATATGGAGTTTTTCATGCAACTGAAAGACAACGACATCTCCAACATGCACAACCCCACCACAAGCCACCACAAGCCTGTCACCTGGTTTCAGCGTGGGGAGCATGCTTGAACCATTGAATTCAAAATGCATCGTGTTCAGGTCTACCATCCAAGCATGCCATCAATCTGTTTAGAGGACGAAGTGACAGATTGCGGCTTCAACCGTTCTTCAGGGAAAATACCTGCCTTTCTGGCCTCTTCACAGTACCAGTGGGGTGCCCATAAGCTCATGCTGCGATAGTAGTTCTGAGCTACACAGCTTCCGAGACAGATATTTTTCAGCAGGCAATCTGCACAGATACCCTCCAGTTTAGAGGCAAATCCACCTCGAAGTTCGTCAAGAAGAGGAGTCTGTTGCCACACATCTTCAAGTCGATCCTTCGCCGCATGCCCGAAAACCAGTTCTGGAACAGACTCCCCTATTCCACACAAAGCATAGGATCCATCGGCAAGCACGCCAAGGATGCTTGTTATTCCACAAAGTCCGCAACCATTGCCCTTGTCACCGAACATTGCACCGAGTGGACGGAATGCCATTGGGTTGGAGTAGAATATTCGAAGTTTTGTGGAAAAAGAAAGAGTTGTTTCTACCCATCTTCCAAGTTCCACAAGTTCCTCAATAGAGAGAGTCTCCATAGCCGCGTGCATGGCAACACCACGCTCAAGAGGCTGAACAAGGTTGAACTTGACGGAACCTGCCCCGAGCTGTTCGGCAAGGCGAACTACCTGCTCGATCTGGTGCCTGTTCCGCTGCATAATAGTCATAATAACCTGAGGCCTGAACCCGGCTTTTACCAAGTTTCTGATACCTTCAAGGACAGCATCAAAAGATCCCTTCACACCTCTAACCCATTCGTGAGTATCAGCATCAGCGCCATCAAGACTCACCGATACAAAGGTGTTCTTACCTGCACCTTTCAAGGCAACAGCAAGCTGTGGAGTACAGAGAACACCGTTTGTCTCCACCGAAAGATGAATCTGTTCGGTACGGATCACTTCCAAAAGTTCGAAAATTGCAGGATGCATCAGCGGCTCACCGCCAGTCAACTTAACCCCTTTAAGCCCTAAAGGCTTGGCCTGTGCAATAATGGATCGAAACAGCCCAACATCCAACCCTTGAGCAGGTTTATCAGGCGCCTGATATTTTGGGGCTATCCAGCAATGGCGACACTTAAGGTTGCACCCTTCTGTCAAATAAAAATAAAGCTGCTTCAAAGGATAATCCGGTAAGCCATTTTCCATTGTCATCTATCAATTGTGTTTTTGCTGTCCTGACTGTTTCCGAGACAGTTTGGAAGAGTGACATCGGACTTCTTGAAGGAGACTACCTTTGGCGTGGGCTTGAAACGGGATAAAACGACTAAAAATGCAAAAGTCTGAAAGAGTGAGATAAACTTGGATGATTAGAGTGGAAAATTAACATTACAGGGATCAATGAAAAATCGTTTACCTCTATACCAGAAGCTGCAATGAAAAAATTTTCCAAGTTTGAATTTAGGTATTTCTTTCCACTTACACAGAAAAATTAAAAACAAATTACTCAAAAAAAACATAACACAAAAAATTAACCTTGCTTCAGTATTTCCGTGAAATAAAAATCACACCGCAGACAAGCCAGTCACGAGACACCCATTACCAGAAGCACTTTGACCATTTGCAAGGCATGCAAGAGTATCTGCGTTACCTAACGGGTTACATACAGTATTCAAACTTTGACCTGATCCGGGACTGCATGGACCTACCGCTCTAAGACCGTCAGCAAGATCGACAAGTTTTGGTTTTTCCCATTTCAATTTCATGATTACCTCATTTATATTTGTATTATGTCGTTTTATTTGTAAAATACAAGCAATTATCTTGCCATAGTCCGTTTTCAAAGTTATTCATATCAAACATGAGAAGTTAAGGTAATCAATTATAATTGTTATAAAGTATTTTATTTAAATCACTTAAGCACTTTCATTGCGTTTTTCTGAATTGCTTATAAATTTATTCCAGGAACTTACTGTTTGTAGACAACTAATCTCAAGTTGCCTCAAGATATATCAAAATGTATCATAACGGTGCAGTCGGAGTGGTGATATCAATCTTACTATTTTTATACAAGAATATTATAGGTTTTTATAAGCAAAAACAGAAATAGATGAACCAAGAAGCCTTGACTTCAGTCACAGGGAAATTTTGGATTTTGAGGCAATGCTCAAGGACGCTGTGCGATCGTTGTTGGTGATCGCAAATAAGCAGGGAGGGATCGGGATCAACGTTTATGTTTGCACTCTTGCCAGCCAAGAGTGCGTTCGATCTCTTCCCAGAAGCAGCCATACAGTGAGACTCGAAGATTAAATGCGAGGATTTTTTTTGCCATTTCACAGGAATTGTCAAACAAATGGCTTAGGAATTTTCTCTGATTGTCATCGTTTACCATACTCCAATATTTCCGATAAACCTGAAGGGCGGATTCGTTCATGCAAAATGCGGCTTTGCCTTGTCCGAGGCAGACTGATGCATCAAGATCCGACTGCTCAATAAAAAACACACCACAGAGCGGAACAGAATATTGCACATTCCAGGTTTTTGCTGACCCTCCATTGAGATATTCACTCCAGGTTGGAAAGGGGTGCGCTCTGTAGACTCCATCATTACCGAGCACTACAAGGATTTCATCGTCACAGAGAGTCTTCCATTGATCAGGCAACCGCTTGCAGCACGTAGATTTGCCTGCACCCGTCCGCCCAGCAAGAACAACACCCTTGCCTTCCTTTTCAATCAACCCTGCATGGAACAATATCCCCCCATGATTTATGCTATCACGATAGAGAGGATAGAGTATGTCCCTCATAGCTTTAATCTTATCAACTGAAGTGTCGATGTGTTTCAAATGACAGAGCACATCGGAGGTAAACTCATGGTGTAGTACAGAAAGAGCTGGAAGGTTATGACATTGCCAGCCATTATTGATCAAAGCTTGTCGTGTTGCCTTAAAATCGTTTTTTGTTTGATCATTCTCAATGGAGCAAAACATTTGCCTGCCACCTCTAATTGTACCTGCACTAAGTTCAATAATACCGGCCAGTTCTTTAAGCCAAGTCAGCAACGCTTTATCAGTTGTTGAAAAATTCCACTTTTGGCTACTACTCAACTGTAAAGAATAGCTACATAAATCATCAGAACATTCTCTCTTCTCAAGAAAGGCAGCTCTATGTTTTATACTACGATCACTCGAATAACGGCTTTTTTTATAAGATATTACAGGATTATCACCAGAAATACAGGCTTTTTCATTTGCACAACCAGTATTAAAACAAACCACTACGGTTTGATGTTGAAGTAGGGCTATTTCATCATCCTTCTCAATTACTTTTCCATTTAAATCTATTAAAAGTGGAATCTTCCATTTCATAAATATATTTTCTAAATAAACTACTTCTATTACCCGGCAATGCAGCTTCGGGGAATATCCATAACAACTTCAGCAACCAAACAGCAACACTACATGTGTGCTATAGCACTGAATGAATGGTGATTATCCTAACGTTATCAGCTAAACAAAAACATCATACCGCAGACAAACCAGTCACGAGACATCCATTACCTGAAGCACTTTGACCATTTGCAAGGCATGCAAGAGTATCTGCGTTACCTAACGGGTTACATACAGTATTCAAAGTTTGACCTGATCCGGGGCTGCATGGACCTACCGCTCTTAAACCATCAGCAAGATCAACAAGCTTTGGCTTTTGCCATTTCAATTTCATGATTATCTCCTTTATACTTTAGTGAGCTTGCCCTAATACTCAAAGTACGTTTTTCCTTCGAAAAATCCTCAAAACTGCTCTCGGCAAACTTCATTCAGGTGCCACACCCTCTCTACTCACTTTCGGCTTCAGGCGAGTCTCTGGAAAAAGCCCTGCCTTTTTTGCCTCTTCGCAGTACCAGTAGGATGCCCAAAGAGTTTTTGTACTGTAATAGTTCTGTGCAACACAATTTCCCAAGCAGATACCTTTAAACAGGCAATCGGTGCAGATTCCCTCCAGTTTGTCAGGAAATCCCTGACGGAGATCTTCAAGAACCGAAGACTCTTTCCATACCTTATCCAAACTATCTCTTGATGCATGGCCGAAGACCAGTTCTGGAACAGATTCACCGATACCGCACAGAGCATAGGAGCCATCAGCAAGCACGCCAAGTATACCGAGAATTCCGCAAAGCCCACAGCCTTCACCATGATCACCAAACATTTTGCTGAGCGGACGAAAGGCCATGGGATGGGAGTAGATTAACCGAAGCTCGGTGGAAGAAGAAAGAGTTTTTTCAACCCATTTTCCAAGTTCAACAAGTTCCTCAATAGTGAGCGTCTCCATAGCCGCATGCATAGCTAGACCGCGCTCTGTAGGCTGAAGAAGATTGAATTTGACAGAACCTGCCCCAAGCTGCTCAGCAAGCCGAACCACTGCTTCCATCTGCCCTTTGTTTCTCTGCATTATAGTCATGATCACCTGCGGCCTGAATCCTGCATTGACCAGGTTTCTGATACCCTGAAGAGCAGCTTCATACGAGCCCGTCACTCCTCTTACCCATTCATGAGTAGCTGCATCCGCACCGTCAAGGCTGACGGAGACAAACGTATTTTGGCTCGCTCCCTTCAGGGCGACAGCAAGCTCAGGGGTACAGAGAACACCGTTTGTTTCCACGGTAAGGCGAAGCTCTTCGGAGCGAACCACTTCAAGAAGTTCAAAAATATCAGGATGCATCAACGGTTCACCACCAGTGAATTTCACTCCGGAAAGACCAAGTGGTTTTGCCTGTTCAATGATAGAGCGAAAGAGCTGCACATCCAAACCAGGGGCCGGCGTGCCCGGTGCCTGATATTTCGGAGCTACCCAACAGTGACGACACTTGAGGTTGCAGCCTTCTGTCAAATAAAAGTAAAGCTGATTCAGAGGATAGCTCTTTTTGTCATTTTCCATTATCAATTGTTCATTATTCATTACACCTGCTCCGGTAATCGGCCACCTGCTTCCAGAAAGAGCTTCAGGCAGGCATCAGGACTGGGATGATTCTCCTGTCCCATAATGGTATAGGCCATTGCAGGACAGTTTCCTCTGCAATAGGGAATGTATTCGCACTCCTGACAAGATTCAAAATCGTTGAGGGAGATATCTCGGCGATCTCTCAGTCTGATGAGTTCAGAATGAGTAATCCATACCTCAGCAAGATCATCCCTGTTAATACGACCAAGCTCAATATGGCTCATCTGAGTGCACGGTACCATCTCACCATCGGCCCTGACAGCCATCTTGGAAAAAACCCCGCCACAGGAGCGCAAATAGCCGCAATCGGTCATTGGATCACGATTCTCCTTTCGTGCACGCTCCATTTCGAGCCAGTAACGAGCCTCAGCCAACGGACCTGCCTGAGCGCCGATACGACCTTCATATTTATTGTCAAGCCTCAACAGTGTCTCCATGGCAAGCGAACGCTCATCGACCGTAAGCTGCACCTCATCAGAAAAAGTGCGGCAAAGACCGGCATAGGATGCAGCATTGGTGGAAAATCCGGGCAACTTAAGCTCTTCGAGGAGAAATCGAGCAATCTCCTCAAGATCGCTGACATTGTGACGATGAATGGTCACCCTGACGGTAACAGGTATATGGTGGTTCTGGAGATGTTTCAGGCCTGCAACAGCCCTGGCAAAATTTCCTTCGCCCCGAAATGCATCATGAGAACCGGGAAAAGAACCATCGATAGAGATCTGTACGGAGTTACAACGCCCTGTAGCCGCAATAAAAGCAGCCATTTCATCGGTAATCAAGGTGCCATTGCTCAAAATGCTGAATCGCATCCGGTTCCGAACAACCCCTTCTATCAACTCCTTGAGGTCCTCCCGCATAAACGGCTCTCCACCTGCGATGGTCACATCCATAACAGCACACCGATTCAACTCCTCAAAAAAACGAAGCCACTCTTGGGTTGGGAGGTCGGTGCCGCTCTCTGATTCGCTTGTGAAATGGTAGCAATAACTGCACCTGAGATTACAGCGGTTTGTAATTGAGAGATCAACTGATTTTGGGGTCTTCATCACCCTCATGTGAGTAAGTCTATTATCCATGGTCAAAGCGCATTAACTTCCGCCCCTAATGCATAGCCCGCAAACCCTCTCTCTACAAGATCATCAATGAAATCACGAACATATTGCTCAGCATCATCAGGAGCGTCTTCACACTTATCAAGCAACTCCGTCATAATACTTTGCAGAGTATGCCGGCCGTCAAGATGTTTAAAAATAAAAACACTCACAGGGTTAAGGCCGAAAGAGTCTCCGGTATCAGGATCAAAAAGAATGGCCCAGTCATCAAATTCCTCCCTGAGAACCAACAAGGGGTCAGCAAGAGGTTTGTTGTCGTACTTCATCGAATTTATAAAGTTACAGTGTTATAAAAAATTTATGTTATATGTTTATTCAACAGGTATACAGTATATACACTTAACGAAAGTAGAAACCCGCAACCACATCTGCTCAACTACCAAGAATTTCAAACAATACGCTATACAGCCAACGATAAAATACCACAAAACATTCCGCACTCAAAACGACTGTATTATGAGGTAACAAAATAAACAGTACCTGATTTTCTATTATTTTACAGAAAAGATATTAAGCTCTTTATGAGCAATGATTACATTGTTTATGTATTACACACGCGGAAAGAAGAACAACAATGAAACTACACCAAAACAGGATTGACAACATTCTGAAGTATATTACTTTGGGAATGACTATTGAGAATGCCTGTTATGTATGCGGTATCTGCCGCAAGACCTATTATTTGTGGTATAATCAGGGGAAGAAGGATTCGGAGAACGAGATCGTGAGCCTGCAACAAATGCTCTACGATGAGATGCCCAGAGCAATGGCGCTGTGCGAACTGACACACCTTCGAAACATCTTCAAGGCATGCAAAACAGACTGGAAAGCAAGTGCTTGGTACCTGGAACACACCAGACCGGAACGCTATGCACGCCGTAAGCCCATCCGGTGTGAGCGTGAGGATGAAAATTATGATGGTCTCAGGATAATCGGATAGATGGAAGGAATTCCAACACAAGTCATGCGCGATAAACTTCATAACCTGCCTTTGGAAAATCATCATCTACTTCTTCTTGCCTGTCTGCAAAAAAAAAGTGATCCCAAGTGGATCTCTGACCAAATGAAACTCATGACAGAGGGTGAATGGGCATCTTTTTCTGAAAGTATTACCCGGCAGGGAGTCACTCCCCTTATCTATAAACGCTTGAAACAAAACTCACTCACGGAGTTATTACCTCATAAGCTCTTTTCCTATCTTCAATACAGTTATTTTTCGAACACAGCAAAGGTTGTCCGTTTAACCGATGCATATTTCCAAATAAAAAAAGCATTTGATGTCGCAGGAATAAAAGTTATAGCACTGAAAGGAGTGCATTTAGCAAATTCCGTATACCAACACCCCGGTGAGCGACAAATGTGCGATCTCGATATTTTGGTACCCAAAAAAGATCTCTACCGTGCAAGCTGTATTCTAGCAGAGTGCGGTTATCAATCTCAGAGAGAGATTACTGAAGACGAGTTGACCGAAGATATGGAAAAACATCTGCCTCCATTTTACAGCCGTAATGGTTCTCTCATGCTGGAACTGCACTGGAATATTGCCAATCAAGAAAATAATCTCAGTGTTGCTATTGAACATCTGTGGGATCAATCAACAATACAGATGGTCAATGATCTCGAAATGAATGTGCTATGCCCCGCTGATTTGCTGTTACACCTCTGCATACACTCGATCTTCAGCCACGATCTGGAGATAAACCTTAAAACACTTTGTGATATATCATTACTTATCGAACACTATGGCGATAAATTACATTATGATGATATTATTCTTACAGCAAAAAAATGGGAACTAGGTAAAAGTGTTTTCCTGATGCTTGAACTCGTCAATAATTTGTTATACACCTCGATACCAGATCAGGCACTTTCAACAATACGCTACAAAAGTATGCCATTGATGACACAACATGCAATTGACATTATATTCCATACCAAAAGCATAAAATTCTCTAACGACAAAGTTAACAGATCGCTACCTTACTCTCGCCCATTGATCAAAAAATATAACGCTATTATCCCATTACTTTTTCCATCACTTCACAAAACCCTGAGAGTACATAAATTACCAAAAAACACCAGTCCACTGATAGCATACGGTATTCATTACCGAGAGTTTATCAGAATCAAAGCGCAGAAGTTAACAACTTTCCTTTTTTTTAACAAGTCGAGTAACAAGCCAATTATCCAAGAGTATAAAACACACAAAGCACTTATGGACTGGATTGCTGAACCTTAAGCGCACTAAGCTGTAAACGAAACGAACATTATTTAAGCCTTACGAAGCAGATTCTTCGTGTGATGAAATAATATTTTCGTCCGCTTTTGGGACAGCAATAACCCGCTCCTTATAGCGATAAAAAACAACAGAATCATCACCGACATCTTTATCAAGCACCATTCCAGCAGCAATCTGATTGCCATTACCGACAGTGGTACCAGGAATAGTCGAGCTGTTTATTCCAAACAGATTACCATGACCAACTTTGGTAAAACCTGAAAAACAAACATTAGGCGTAATAATATTAAACCGTCCGACAATAGTATCATGCCCCATACTGCATCGAGAATTAAGCAGTGTAAAATCACCAACAGAAACATTCGGTCCTATATTGACATGCGGACCAATTACTACTCCACTCCCTATGGTAGCTGATGCTGAAATACAGGCGGTTTGGTGAATCATTGAAACAAACGCAGCCCCCTGCTCAAGAAAATGCTCAACAAACTGCCGGCGATAACCAAGGCTGGCAATAGCAATAATATAGGAGCAACCGGAGATAATATTGTGCTTTTTCACATCGCCAAGCAGCGGTGCTGATAACTGATAACGGGCATAATTATCGGGATTATCATCGAGAAATCCAATAACCTCAAAATTATAACCCTCCGCATGCTGCTGATTGAAAAGAATATATTCATCAATCTCTGCGCCATGTCCCCCAGCACCAATAATTATAACATGCTTCATAATGTTTGATTTACCTCGCAGTGTATCCTCCATCAACAAACATGGTTGTACCGGTTATCCAACGGGCTGCATCCGACAAGAGAAAAACAGAGGCATTGGCCACATCCTCGGCACGCCCCAGACCAAGCGGATGATAACTTTTAATCTTCTTTAACAAATCTTCATCCTGATTATAGACAGCCTTGGCGGACAACGGAGTCTCAACAACTCCGGGAGCCACACAGTTAACCCTTATATTCCTTGGAGCAAGCTCAAGAGCAAGGGATTTTGATCCAGCCATCAATGCACCTTTGGTTAAACTATAAATTGTTTTACCCACTTCCCCTACTGAACCCATTACCGAACTGATAAAAACTATACTTCCTCCTTCAGAAGCCATAACAGATTTAGCGGTAACAAGTTTAGTAAGATGTATTGCTGCATGAACATTGGTATGAAAAAATAGGTCGAGCTTGTCTGGAGTGATCATTTTTAATGGAAGTGTAGTGGATATACCTGCACAATGAACAATTCCATGGATTTTTCCAGCTTGCACCTCAAGATCCTTGACAATAGAGGCCACCTTTTCGTAATCAGTAAGATCAACTGTATAGATAAGATGATTCTCGTTATTCGGCATCAAAGCTCTTGTTTTTTCGAGTCGTTCAATATCTCTTCCAAAGAGAATCACCCTTGCGCCCATGGCGGCAGATTGAACAGCACAAACACGACCGATACCTGAGGACGCACCTGTTACAAGCACCAATTTAGAATCAATGGTAAATGGATTTCTATGGTCCATAGGAATGTCTATATCTCTACAATGCTACTGACATGACACTCAACAAGATTTATCAGAGCCGTCGCCCACGATAAACCTACTCCAAAACCGCAAAGCAGCAGTTTTTTTCTCCCTTCAAGATTATCTCTCAATTCGGACACAATGGTCAATGGAATAGAAACAGAAGAGGTATTTCCGAATTTCTCAATTGACATCGGCACTTTAGCCACATCAAGCTTCAGCTTTTTAACCAGATAGCTATTCATATAACTGTTCGCTTGGTGAAACACGAAATAATCAATTGATGACTGATCAACAGCAAAATGCTCAAACATGCCATGTACATCCTTGGGGACTTCCCTGATAAGGAAGTTAAACACATCTGCTCCATTCATATAACCCTGCTCTTCAGTGCGGATATTCCCAAACTCATCAACAACATGCTCTTTAACCGTGTCAACCGAGCTTGGATTCCTGTAACCCCCTGCATTGATTTTGATCATGGACTCACGCGAACCATCTGAATGGATCGAAAAATAACTCTCACCAAACTTGGCATGCTTACCAAGCAATGCTGCCACACCCGCATCACCAAAAAGAAAAGCGGTTTTTCGATCCTTTGGTGAATAGACTTTAGATCGTGTTTCGCCGTCAAGCACAAGTGCTCTTCTAAAACCTTTCTGCTGAAGCATGGCAAACGCAACAGATAAGCCATACAGAAACCCTGAACAACCAATGCTGATATCAAAAGCAACTGTGGTATCCGGTAGTCCAAGCCTATGCTGCAGGATAATAGCGGTTGCAGGCATACGATAATCAGGTGTTTGCGACACAAAAAGTAAAAGATCTATTTCAGATCTATCAACATCCATATCAATGAAAAGCTTTTCAGCAGCAGCAAAACATAGGTCTGAAGCACAGGTTTCTGTATCAGCAAAACGCCGCTCCTTCACCCCGATTTTATCTATAATATCTCTTACATCATCAGCAGGAAAATGTTCTGTATAAGAATAGTTATCAATAACATGACGGGGAACGGCTGCCGAAAGACCAAGAATCCCGGTCCCGAAAAACTCAAGGTAGGCCATAAATGTAGTGTAGGTAAAACTAAATTATCGGGAGTACTTATGCTACCCATTCTGGGCTGATTTAACAGCTTCAAACAAATCTCCGACCGTAACAAGTTCTTTGAAAAGCTTCATCTCCAGAGAAACTTCAAACTCTTCATCAAGCATAGCAATAAGCGTCAGTTGCGCCAGAGAATCCCATTCTGGATAGTGCCTGAAATCATCTGTGATCAAAACCTCTCTATCCTGAATTTCAAGAGCTTCTTTCAAAGCATTGATAAACTGTTGTTCCTGCATGGTATAATAATTTTTGAGTTAAACTTTTCCATTAACCGACCTCTGTTTCAATATGTTTTGCTACATATCCCAAGGACTATACTTAAACGTGTCAGAATCCCCCATTTCAATAAACCATTTTTCCGGCTTGTAAATGCCAGCAGCAATTAGCTCCTTATCATAGACCTTCAAAGAAAATGGCTGGCAGAATTGACCTTTTTGTTCTTGAGTAAACATAAAGTGCTTCGACCAACCTTCGCAACCTGATAACATCATTTCATCTGACAGAGAAGCCTCCCGAATGCTTTTCAGTAACTGCCTTTTTTCGATCCTCTCTTTCGTTATATAGCGGCTGAAATAAATATTTTTTACGCTACCAAAACGCCACTTAAACCATTTATCAGAGTAAGAAAAGAAAAAAGGAGCATCATCCCTTTTCAAATCATCAACAGTCAAACCTGATTTGAACCCAAGCCAAAAAGGAATTTTCCATTTGAAAAACGTTTTTTTAATCAAGGAAAACTGAGGATTTGCGAACCCGCATATCGCCTTTGCTCCTGCATCAATTGCATACCGGTCAACATCCTTCATCAACATGGAAATTACCATTAAACCTCGATATGGCGCTGCTACGTGGGCATGGAGTCCAAGCATAGCTTCCCACGTACCAAATTTAACCGGCAGAAGCCCATAATGCCCGATCACCTTACCATCGCATTCAGCAATTATCGACAAAGGAGATCCTTCAGGATAATCACGATAAAAATGATACCATTGCGACTTATTTTTCCAATATGGGTTCATGCCATTATCAGAAAGAAGATCAACAACCGCCTGAGCATCGCCATCCACAGCTTGTCTGACTTGCAGATTGTCGAGATTCAGCATCAAGCCGTACTCCCCGCATCAACAGTAATAGTCGTACCTGTTACGTTTGCCGCATGTTCGCTCAGGAGATAACTCACAGCAAAAGCTGCATCTGTAACCGTGGCAAGGTGTCCCAAAGAAGTACGTCTCTTGATTGATTCAAGTTTGTCTCCCTGAAGGGCCAAGGTCATTTCTGTCTCCATATATCCTGGTGCCAAAGTATTGACAGTGATATTTGCCTTCCCAACCTCACGTGCCAATGAACGGGTAAATCCCGCCAGAGCAGCTTTAGTTGCACCATAAACCGAAAGGCCATTGAAGCCCGTCGCAGCTATGATGGAGGAGACATTTATAATGCGCCCCGCACTGTTGATCAGCATAGGGCGAAGAAGATACTTTGTAAGAAGTATAGGCGCCTCAATGTTAACCCGGATCAATGCGCCAATGTCGCGCTCATGCAGCGTTGCAAGAACCCCGTCATTTCCAAGAGCCGCATTATTAACCAACCCCCATGGACGACCCCAAGTTTTGGTGATATGGAGGGCAAACGCATGAATGCCGATAGTATCTGAAAAATCGTACCGCTCAAAAACGACCTGTTCAGGATGTTTGCATATCAGAGCATCAAGGCCACTACTCAAAGTACGACCTACGGCCACAACCCGATAACCGTCATCAACACATTGCCTGGAAATTGCCAGCCCAAGTCCGCGGGTAGCTCCGGTAACAACAATTATTTTCATACTGGCAATCTCTCTCGTTTACCGGAAGAGGTTTCTTTCAAGGCAGTCACAAATGAAATAAAAACAGGTACCTGCCAGTTTTCAAGATGCGAGCGGCAATGACGCTGAATGCTTTTCCGTAATGGTTCGGGCTCTACCTCAATAGCAGATACAACCTCAGCAGCTACAATCTGACCCATTATGCTGTTTTTTTTTGCATAAACCCGAACATCATAAACCCCTTCAACTTCTCTTATACAGCATTCAATTTCTTCTGGATTAACCTTGTTACCTCCAACATTTATTGCACCCGATGCCCTTCCTAAAAAAAACACCCGATCACCCTCTACTCTTACCAAATCCTGCGTATCAAGATAACCATCTGCATCGACACGATCAAGTATCTCCTTTCCCCCTGGCAGAATCCAAGGTTTGACAAGCAGATGACCATCTTCACGTACACGTAACGGTAACGGTGCAATCACGCTATCAATCCAATTAGCAGGAAAACCGGCAAATCCATCATGCACAGAAAACCCTGTACCAACCTCTGTTGACGCATAGATATGTATAACTCGCGCGACAGGAAAAGCATGTTTCAATGCATCAAGAATGTTCTGATCAACGGTTTCTCCGCCAAGTGTAATCTGACGTAACGGTAGTTCGGCTATTCTCCCATCCATCAACAACCTGCGCCAAAGCGAAGGTGTTGCCGAGAGTGCATTTACCTTGTTTGCAATAAAACCAGTGATTTGAGTATCAAAATCCATTGATTCAGAAACACACAGTCCTGAAGTTGAGAGCAGTGCCTGCAACACAACCTGCATTCCAGCAAAACGACAAGGATCGTAAAGAAGCCCCCAAACAAACTCCGAACCACACACAGTATCCCGCTTGACAGAACGACAAAGTGAAGCAAGCGTATGCTCAATAAGTTTTGGTGTACCTGTTGTCCCTGAAGAGGCAAGCAGCCAACGTGTTGGTGCTTCATCTCTCAATGGTAAGTTGAGTAGTGAAGCAATCGATTCAGGTTCATCCAATAATGCATCAATACGGTGAGTACAATGAGAAGATTGTATCAGTTGATTGGTGGTTCTCGCATCCATTGATGCTGGCAAAAGGAGCATGACATTAACGGTTCCATCAAACGCTATAACAGCTTTTATTAGTTTTAGCGGAGAAAGGCCGCATAAAGCAATCCGGCAACCCTTCGGAAGTTGAGAGTGCTGAGCTAAAAGGGATGCATCCCTTCTCAATGTGGCCATAGGAATACATTCCGAAGGCAGAAGAAGAGCGCGACCATCAGGTGGCAGTTCAGAAAGTAGTTGAAACAAGGTTTCAAACATCACGGAGCATACTTTTGATAGATGGCAACAAATTCGCCAAATGTTCTTGGATAATATGGTTGATCCATCAAACTGAAAGGATCGTAACCAAACTCTTCCTCCAGATGCGCAACAAGAATGGCAAAACCAAGCGAGTCAAGTCCACATTCGAGTAAAACATCTTGGTCATGAAGTTCAGACTTAAGATGCAAATCAGAATCATCCGCGATCGATGACATAATTGCAATAATAGTTTCTCTCATTGGGCAAATCATTATGATTGTATAGAACGAATAAGCATAAATGCCTCTGCTGAAGAAAAACCAACAGTTGCACCTCTATATTGTGCCAAAGCCCTTAATGCAATTACTGATCTTGATGAAGGGAACTCTTTTATCTGACCTGTATAACACATCAAAGCATTAACTTTATCGTTTATTTCGTCTTGAATATTAACAAAATATGTCGGGATAAACGCATCATCACTAAAGGGAGGTGCCCATTCAGTCTCGGACAAAGTTTCATAAGCGTAAATCTGCTTTACTGAATAATTACCAACAGGACGAGCAGCAACAATGCTTGCATTAAAAACAGCACGGTGGTCATGATGTATATCTCCACGATGCGGGATATAAAGGATATTAATATTGTATTGTTTTATTACAGAAGATATTGCTTCTGAGATTACGGCAAGAGAACATAAATCTAATTCCGGTGCAAAGAAATCCATAAATTTTGTTTCTTTTACACCCAATATTTTATGAGCTTGTAATGCTTCTCTTCTCACTTTTATGATTTTTTCATCAGAATAAAGTGAGGGAGTTCCTTTCGTCATAATAATTACGTAAACATCATCACCATTATGGGTATATTTTTTCATTATACCACCACAACCAAGAACTTCATCATCAGGATGCGGAGCAATAATCAAAACCTTGTTTGCCATATCAGATTTTATCTTGTTTACTATTAAAAGGAGTATTTATATGATTATGAACAAGATTGATACCTTCGCGTTTTAACATTTTCTGAAACGTTAACACTAATATTTTTACATCGAGAAAAAAAGATATGTTATCAACATACCAGACATCAAGTTCAAACTTCTCATCCCATGAAAGCGCATTACGCCCGTTAACTGCAGCCCAACCAGTCATGCCAGGCCTAACTTCATGACGTCTTGATTGGTATTTATTATAAAGGGGAAGATACTTAACCAATAGTGGACGAGGGCCTATCAAGCTCATATCACCTTTAAGTACATTAAGTAATTGAGGATATTCATCAAGCGAATAATTACGCATAAATCTTCCAAAAGCGGTTATTCGTTGGTTATCAGGAAGCAATGTACCAGTGAGATCACAGTTGTCATTCATCGTTTTATATTTGATAAGCCTAAATATTTTT
>CAIPYV010000117.1 GCA_903869365.1 uncultured Chlorobiaceae bacterium | reverse complement strand
GAAGCTTGTGCCGCCAGTTCAGCATGAACCTGCCCGATAGCCAAAACCAGTTGCTCGAACGACAATGAAAATAACGCAGGAGTTGCCATGCTTATACCCCCTCCCTGTTTTCAAACATAAGCCGGTGAAAATCCTCTTCAATCAGACGCACTTTCCATGTTTCATCATCACGCCGAACATTGGGCAGGTTATTGCCGCCATTGACGTATATGAGATCAAAGTCTGTATCCCTCGTAGAATAGGCATGTTTTCTGAACCACTCATCAAGCACAAGATTGTCCTGCTCCGGTTCACCGGTCAGTTTGCGCCAGATGATGAGCGCTTTTCGGCCATCGGGTGTTCTGCCGGTGATGGTGCGAAACCACCATGGGGCACCCGCCTCCTGCCTGAGGCGGCCATTCAGGCGCAACCGCTTTTCGCTGTCGCGCTCAAATGCGGCACTGAAGCTTTGCGGAGCGGCAATGTGCTGGACCGTAAGACCGATCAGCCAGTTAAAGGTCTCAAGAAGATCAATGTTCACTTCACCGCTTTCATCTGAACCGGGACGCTTGACCTTGAGCTTGTATGCCGTTGGGTCGGTGAAGGCCTGAACGTTAAGCAGCGACTGACTGCTGCGTGTCTCCACGTCAAGCATGTAGTGCAGGAGGTAGTGCTCCCGGAAGCTGTCAGCACCTTGGGCGTCAGGCGAATCGAGAGCAAGTTTCTGCTGTCTGGTACGGCTGGTTTCGAGATTGTTGAGGGCATCTTCGTAGGATTCGAGGCGAAGGTATTTAAAGAGTTGACTAATCCCTTTGTCCGACTGAGGTTTTCCTGCTTGCCAATCAATGGAACAGATCAATCGTTTTAGGCGTTTCAATAAAGTGTCATCAAAATAATCTCCCATTTCAACGAACAAAAACTTTCGGTGTTTTTCATCAGCAAAGTTTTGCTTAATTATCGCATGAGCAGTAGAGCCTGACCCCACAAATGCATCCAATACAATTTCATCTTCATTGGTGCTGATCTCGATCAATTTCTGAATAACGCTTGTTGGTTTTGGGTTTGCGAAAGTACCTCTTTCTCCGATAACATGCGTAAGTTCTTTTTCGCCATCCGTGAAATCAGTAATAACTGACTTCATAACATCTGTTTCAACATTGTGTAAAAATCTTTTCATTTGCGGAATTTTCTTTTCATCCTCTCCGTAGGAAATCAAATGTTGGTTATCTAACACGTCAAAAGACAATGTGTCAGGCTTCCTTTGATTTGGTCGTTTACGCCACAGCCATCCTCGAGCCGGCGCAGAACAAGCCTTGTTTGTTAACGGATGAATTGGCTGATAAAATCGGTAGTCAGCATTATCAGAGGAGCGATGTTCTGATGTCAAAGAGCTGGCATTTGGCCATGATGGATCGCTTTCTCGATAAATCCAAATCTTAGCCTCCAACTTTTCTGCATCCTCTTCTGTAACCCAGTTACCGTTGGGCAAACGATATTCCGCATATTTATATTGTTTTATTCCCTTCCATGGATCGTTCCGCTTCATTTCATCATTCCATTCCAATTTCTGACCCAAAACAGATTGTTTATAAAGCTCAGTCTTTTCTTTATAAAGTTCTCTAATGGACTTCTGAATTAAATCGATTGAAGGATAGCTTGATTGAAGTTTATGAACCAATTCTAAGACTTCAACATAACCTGGTTTATTTTGGCGAAACATCATATAATCAGATGAAGCTTCGTCCCTGTTTTTTGAAAATGATAAAATATACTCATGGTTGTGTGAAAAAGTCTTTGCATCATGATGCGTTGTATTTTTCACCCATATAAGATTATCCAGATAGTTCTTAGAGCCAAATTGGTTTTCTAAAAGTTGCATAAAACGGTGTGAGACTTCAAAATATCTATTTCCTCTCGGAGTTTCGGCCTGTCAATCGTAACAGGTCCAGGATTGTTGTCAATCTCCTCCGGTTCAGCGAGAATTTCATCGAGCAGATCACTCTCGATTTCTTCAGATTCAAGAATTCCCTCAGTAAACTCCGGGTCGTTCTGCACCTTTTCATCTTGGAGAGTTTCAAGCCGGATCCTCAAAGTGTCAAGCGTGGCTGCGATAGCCAGAGACGATGATGCAAGAAGTTTGCGCAGGATGAGTGATGTGAGATGCCGTTGCCGTTTAGGAAGAGCATAGCTCTCTTCTCGTTGAAGAAATCCCGAAACAGCCTCATAGAGTGCATGCTCGTTGTCGCGTGTAGTGAACGGGCGGGTAATTGCCCTCCGCTCGGTGTAGCGAATATATTCGGTAACCTGATTCCGTAATGTTCGTTTACAAAAACTTGAGAGGCGCAGACGCAATGCTTCGAGATCGTTACCGGCATTTGCGTACTGAGACCGAAAAGAGTCAGCATCTCCGAACAATCGCTCATCAATCAGGGTAGAAAGCCCGTATAGCTCAAGGAGAGAGTTTTGTAAAGGAGTTGCGGTTAAAAGAAGTTTGCGGCAATCTTCAGTTGCCCAGCGGATACCTTGTCCAACTTTATTGCTTGCCCGGTATGCATTCCGGAGTTTGTGGGCTTCGTCAATTACAACCAGATCCCAGGCAATACTTTTCAGCTCCTCGCGTAAAGCATTAGCGTAATTCATGGAGATGATAAGCACACTCTTCTCGTTCAGTGGTGCTCTCCCATGGCGTTGAGCTTCGCGATAAGCTTTGGTATCGAGAACCAGTGCTGTCAAGTTGAACTTTTCCTGCAACTCAAGTGCCCACTGCTTTCGCAATGATGCCGGGCAAATTACGAGCAACCTTCGTTTGCGTTCCGCCCAAAACTGGCAAAGCACTATACCCGCCTCTATTGTTTTTCCGAGACCGACTTCATCAGCAAGAATAACACCCTTTGATAGCGGTGATTGTAGAGAAAATAGCGCAGCCTCAATCTGATGGGGATTCAAATCAACGGCAGCATCAAACAAGGCCATGGATAAACGATCCATGCCATTTGCTGCACGACGGGTTAGATCGTGAGCAAAGTACTTGCTGTGATGCGGCGTGATGCTCATCGGGTAGAAGCAAAGATCATGAGGCTGACTTTTTGGAAAGAGACTAAAAGATATGAAATAGGTGAAAGCACAAGATTCCCGATATGAATATACTGCAGGTTATGGGTCATAAACTGTCTGAGGTAAGAAAAACTTTAACTTTTCAGCGGAGAGTAGCGCGATTTCGGCGATTCAAAAAACTTCGCTTAACGAGAATAATGACGTCTATGCGCGCGTGCTTGAGAAGCGACAAGCTTTTCATTGTAGAGCTGTATAACCCTTGCTGAAATGTACTATAATCAACAACACCGTAGCAGAACTACGGGGTATGAGTACATTTTTTATCGATTCTTTCACGAAGTAAAGCTTTGGGGAATATATCCCATAGAGATTTAACGAAGAGGGTGAGGTTGTGGTGATTGGGTGAGGGTAGGAGAAGTTGGGAAAAATAAAATCATAAGCGCTATTCCGCAGGATAACTTCCTTATCGAAATTGTGACAAGCAGCGGCATGTACAATGGCCGGGATATCACCGGCATGCATTTTTTTGTGGGCTTCCACCAACCCTTCTATCAGGGACTCAACATCTTCGGGTTTAGGTGCGATATAATGAACGATCTCCTTTTGAAAGGTAATTGTCTGGCCTACATAATTCTGAATGGTGCGGAACTCTGTATCGGCAAAGCGCGCATCGACAATTATGTTCTGCAGCTCAAGAAGCCTTGAGCGCTCACAGAAATCATCTGTTTCTGCAAGTGTGAGCAGGGAGACAAATTTCTCTCTTCTCGAAGGAGTTGGTTTGATATGCTCAATTGCAAAGGATGACTTGGTTTCCTTTGTATAGAGATAGCTGAGCGCTCTGCGCAGCAGTTCAGGTGGATAGGCATCGAATGGGCACACTGCTCGATGAAGTTTGTCTGCTCGACCTGTTTAAGCCGGTCGGTTCGGCGGATGAGGGGGCAGAAGGCCACTGTTCCGGTAAGGTTATTGATCACGCGGTGCCTTGAACTGCGTACTCCGTTCTTCAGCGTATAATATTCTTCAGGGTCAAGTAACAGGATGTAGTTTCCTTTGTCAGCATCCTCCAAAGGAAGAAGAGTACCAGTAAAGAATTCATACAGAAACCAGAGCTTGCGGCGTGGAATGCTGACGGGGTTGTTCCAGAATGAAATCTGCCAGTTCCTGAGGCTCGATGTGGCGGAAGAGAGAGCACAGGAGAGCAAGATTGATTCCATCGTATTTGATGGCAAATTCCAGATGGTCGCACGCTCTTTCTCCTGGCCAGTTTCTTGCTGGATAGAACTCTTCCCTGACATCGTTATCAATGAGAGAGTGTCGTCCCGTCTTTGAGTCAGTAACAAAAGAAGAACGCCAGTGAGCTATGTGCCTCAGTTTGTATTTATCAGTCAGGAACCGGTACCCTGCACCTCTTGTTTGTGCCATGATGCTCTCCAATACTCCGGAATCAGGTTTATAATGATGAAAAGACTTACAATTACTGCAATAAAGTTAAAATATGTTATTTATACTTAAAGAAGCTTATAACGCTATAATAAGACTTAGAAAAAGGTAAAATCAGATAACAATAGTTAGAAATTCTGCAAAGTGCTTGAGAACTGTTTGTGCATTGGTATGGATTATTCTTTGCAGAGGCAGTGAGATCTATGGTGAGAAAAGGGTGACGGAATGGCCCCCGGCATTTACTTCATCTCCATCACACTCACCATGATCGGTTACGCGCATCAGGCACGATAAGCGGGCCACTCAATGGCGGGGTATCATCTTCAGCATTTGGGAAACAAAAGAAAAAGGCTGCAACTCATTCTCGATCTCAATAGTGATGTAGGGTACGAGACGCTGAGAATTTTTCTTTTGAAACGACGTTATCAGGTCTAAACTTTCTGCGACGGATTAAAGATTGGATAGCTGATGGTTATATTGTCAAAGTATGGTTTATCTCGCTTCACTCAGCTGATATTGCCGTTTCGAGAGTGGCGGAACGTGTCAGACATGGCAGGGTCTTATGCTGCAATGCAACGTGCAGGGAAAGCTGCTGAGGACTTGGCTATTCGTGGCATGTTGTCCGGCTTACGGCTAAAGAGATAGGCGAGGCACTTGAATAGTGCTGGTGGCAAGGAACTTATGTTGCAATCAAATGTCATAAGAATATATGGGAAATACAGAAATATGAATGATCAACCAAATAATCCATTACAT
>CAIPYV010000116.1 GCA_903869365.1 uncultured Chlorobiaceae bacterium | reverse complement strand
TGAACCCTAAGCTCTTCCGACTCCTTTACAGCTTCATCCTTGAGTTTCCCTATTGCCTCAAGTTGCTTTTGCAACCCTTGAGATTTTGTTGTTTCTTCATCACGCAATAGTGTGAGTTGCTCCAACTGTACCTGCCACTCAGAAGCACGTTTTGCATGATGGTCTCGTGACTCAAGAAGAGATCCTTTTTCCCCTGTTAATGCTTCAAGCTGAACCCTAAGCTCTTCCGACTCCTTTACAGCTTCATCCTTGAGTTTCCCTATTGCCTCAAGTTGCTGTTGCAAGCCTTGATATTTTGTTGTTTCTTCATCACGCGACAGTATGAGTTGCTCCAACTGCACCTGCCTCTCAGAAGCAAGTTTTGCATGATGGTCTTGTGACTCCTGCAGAGTTCTTTTCTCACCCGTTAAAGCTTCAAGCTGTACATTTGTTACCCTGTATTTGTTTTTCCAATTACGAATATAAACCAAGGAACCAAGGGCTGGTTGTCGCTCCTCTTCCAACGCGATGCAATAGAAACCTTGTGAAGCAAGAAATATATCAAGCTCATTTTTTGAAGCGCCAATTTCTGAACATCTTTCTTCTTTTAGAATCGCACGGGTTATAATGACTTCAAGACCTTCAATAAATTTACCTGTTCCCTGAAGGACTTGCAAAGCAGGCAAACAGTCGATAACACACCAGTTCACCGGAGCAGCAAGAGTGTTCTGGGAATTTAAAACTGACTCAAGAGTTTTCGAATCAATTTGCCGTTCTTCTTGTGTTTTAAGGTTTCTCCAAAGGTCAGTGAAATTTTCCGGTTTAATAACACCATGCTCATTTGGATTTGATGCAAGGAAAAATGTTTTACTGCACTCCTTATCACTTATCAACGCTTTATGAGCAATCAATCCTTCTTGCATTTGAGTTGCTGATGCGAGTTGTTGAAAAAGTGTTTCTTCGGCTTCAATCAGTAACGCACAGGATACTCCCCATTCTGCATAATGAGTTAAGATATGTCCACTTCCGACACCTACGTGCACAATTGCTGTAATAGGAAATATGGCGCGTAAATGGTCAACCCAACTCTGCAATGATTGATTACTTAGCATCTGAAACCTAATTTAATCCGATTGATAACTACGGGAATACTTTGTGAAGGTGAGTAAACGCTACAGGAGGCTTAACGATAGCGATTTAAGACGTATTGCAATAAGCCTGTGATCATCAGGATCTTGCTGTGTGGGAGACATAAGTTTTGGAAATTTGAACTGTATTTCCCATATACTGGCTTTTGATATTTCAGATGCCGTAAATTCAGCTTCAAAGAGTTCTGGACCACCGTAATATTCATGCAGTATCAATTGCAGCGGCATACCATTCACGGAAAGCTCGAGTCCAGTCATAATTTCAGGATCAATTGCATCGGCTATATCAAGAATGATGCTGTAACGACCGTCACGAAGTGCAGGAACTTTGAGTGTGCTGATGTTGGAAGGACCTGCCCATCTGCCATCCACCTCAGCTTCGTACCAGTTTTCCCCTGTTATTTGGCACCTCATGTCAATGTGAATTTCTGATGGCTGCTGTTCATGCCAGAACTGGGTATGAAAAGCAATATTCCCCGATTCACGCCGAACGTTACCATTCAATTCCTGGTATTGTAAAAAGTAATGTTCCAGTTCTTCCTGAACCTGATGCAACTGGAGCAGCAAAAGTTCGTTTTCCTGCTGTAATTCAGTTGCCTGAACTTTCCGGGCATCGGTTTCAGATTGCTTGCTGATTAACGTGCTACGAAGTACCTCAAGTTTTGCCGTCAGTTCTTCAAGGTTGTTCTGGCGATCCTCAGCCAGCTTTGCCTGTTCATCACATGACAGAGTGAGTTGTGCAATCTGCTGCTTATGGAGCGTTATAGCTTTTGAAAGTTCGCTTTTACTCTGAACGGCCTGGTCGCGCTCAGCAAGAGTTTGATCCAAGTCAGAAAGGAGGCTGGTATATTCCTGCCATGCAAGCTGTTTTTCTGCAGACTTTATGCCGGAAGCATTTTCGGAGATATTGGCGCTACTTTCGAGTTCACAATAGAGAGCTCTGGCGTCTTGATAGTCTTCAATAAGTGTTGATGCCAAAAGCGCAGGCATAGCAGTCAACTCATGAGTTTCACCTTGATTCTCGACGTGCAAAAACTTAAGATCAAGATCAAAAAGATCGGCTACTTGGCCTATAAACAGTTCAGGAACATGGGTTATTGAAGATATATTAACAAGCATACACTGATCTGTGTGCCTATGGTAAAAACGAAGCAACTCATTGTTGCAGGCTTCCCAGCCAGCAATGATGTTTTGAATCGTCTCTTGAGTTGATGGTTGATTTCTCAGCGCTTTAGCTACAGCAAATTCCGGAGAAGAGTAGATCAACACAAAACATATTTCCGGTTCAATTTCTTTCCAGAAATCAAGAAGCCTTACCGTTCCTGCATCCGCCCAGCCCCATTCGCTATGATCAGAGTTGCTTATCAGAAAATGTACAGCAAGTTCATGCCAAATTCTCCCTGGAGCAAGTTGTACACTACTACCCAAGGCCCTGGACTCTTTTTGATAGGCTTTGAAAATCTTTTTCTGTATTTGATGCACCGTAAGGCCTTCCCGCTGTGATACCCCTGCTTCCTTGAGACCTGCAGTGAGTAATTGTTGATGTGCGGTCTGAAAACCAGAATCAGGATATCCGGTGGTAACAATAATTTTCACGATGATTTTTTAAAGCTTTGAAAAAAAGCATCCCATTTGGGTAGAATGTTATCCGGAGTGTAAAGAGCAGATACTTGACGGCCATGGTGGCGAAGGGTGTGGCGAATTGATACCCCCTCTTCGGCCAGAACTCGCTGAATGACCATTGACGCATTTTCAGAAGAGTATGGATTAAAGTATTCAGATGCTTGTTGATAAATTTCCCGATGAACCGGGATATCCGACGAAATCACCACTCCTCCTGATTGCATGGCTTCGACACCTGAATAATCAAAACCTTCGCCTACACTCGGACAGATGGTCGCTGCCGCATGTTTATAAAGCACTCGCAGTTCTGTTACCGGCAAATTGCTGAGATGAAACAATTCACCCTGCTTTGCCCAAGGCTGAAAGCTCTCTATAATCGCTTCGTGATTCCAGCCCTTATTACCTACAACAACAAGTTTGAGGTTCGGCATGGAGGTGTATTTTAACCGCTCCCACGCTGACACAAGGAGCAAGTGGTTTTTTCGAGGCTCAAGAGTCGAAACCATGAGGAGATAGGTAAAGTCTTTACCATTGTCCTTTGTAAAATCAAGTTCAAGTTTTGTTAAATCAGTAACAAACTCTTTTGAAGATGAGAGGCGATTACGAATAATCTGAATAATAATTCCTTTCGGCGACTCCTCTTCAAAGTACTCTGTGGAAACAATATTATGAATAACGTTACTTTTTGTTTCAGCTTCCGGAAAGATTTTAACAAGATCATTTCTCGTTGATTCTGAAACACAGGAAAACCAAGCACCAGCGCTTATATTTTCCTGCAATGCATAGTAATGTGAAGAGAGGTGAAATGCTTTGTCTTTAATCGTGTGAGGCATAAGCATAGGAACGGAATCGTGATAACGAACAACCATCCTGGTTCCCTTTGAGATTTTGCCTGGAAATGGGGTTTGTGCTACAAAAAAGTCGTACCCCTTTGTATTGATCGGTGCATAGCGTGGGGGAGAAAATAATTTAATCCCTTCCAGTGCTGCCCGGTGAAAGAGTTTTCGTGACTGTTTGAGAATGCGAAACCGGCTGAGCGAGATCGGCTGTTTTTCATCAGCATGAAGCGTCTTGCTAAAAAGGGTACTCCAGACAAAGTCTTCAAAATGCTCACCATCAAAGTTACTCAGTGAAATAGGAACCCCTGTAAGTGCACGTATTTGTAAATGCAGGAGAGCGAAATAATTCTGACAGAGCTGAGCAGAAGTTTCAAGAATATTATTAGATGGACTATTGAATAAAGAGACAACCAAGCGAGAGTGTTGATAAATTCTCCGCGAGGATGAAATATCTGTTTTATTTGATGGAGAGGCTGATCGCAATATTTTTCCACCATGCTGAATAAGCCCTTCTCTATCGTAACCATCAAGAGTTCCTAACCAATAAAACAGTAAGCGACTCTCCTGTGGTATGCCAGCGAAACCGTCCAGTGCTGGTTTGAGGTCAAGCAGGATTTTTGTCATACACTGACAGAATGTTCATGGTAAAATGCCATTGCTTCATCTATCTGGTCAAAAGCATACAATTTCCCAGAAACCAATACAGCAGCCTTGTCGCAATGTGTCCTAATGAAATCAGGTTGGTGTGAGACAATGATCATGGTGCGGTTTTTGCGCTTTTCAAAGAGCTCATACTGGCATTTTTCATGAAACCGGCTGTCACCAACGGCGATGATCTCGTCAATCAGGAAACAATCAAATTCAACAGCCATGGAGATGGCGAATGCCAAGCGAGCCCGCATACCCGAAGAATAGGTTTTAACCGGTTCTTTTAGGTACGGGCCCAGTTCGGAAAACTCTTGAACATAGTCGATGCGGCTTTCAAACTCAACACCATAGATGCGACAGATAAAACGCAGATTGTCCAGCCCTGTGAGGGTTCCCTGAAAAGCGCCGCCAAAAGCCAGAGGCCAGGAAATGCTGATTGAGCGTTCAATTGAGCCCGATGATGGTTGTTCAGCACCGCTGATAAGGCGAATCATGGTTGATTTACCAGAGCCGTTACGACCGAGAATCCCAACCTTTTCTCCTTTATTAATGGTCAGATTGATATGATCGAGCACTGTTACCGACCCATGACGGGTATGGTATTTTTTTACAATGTCTTTAATACAAATCATTCAGGGGTCACCCTTTTACTGATATATCGCTCCTGGGCAAGAGCAAGAGATGTCAGACCAAAACACACTGCCGCCATATATGGAATATCGTAATGAGCATGCACGAAAGAGCCAAAATAACCTTCCCGCAATAATTCTACTCCATGGACCATTGGTAGAATAAGGATAACCTTTTGTGCTACTGGGGGCAGAAAATCGACCATAAAAGCTGCTCCAGACAAAGGGAAGAGAAGGTATGCTGTCGGGTGCCATATTTTATCAACAACCTCACTCCGCTCACTGAGACATCCAAGAAGCAACGCAAGCGATGCGCCAAACCAGGCCAGCATGAACCAGGCAAATAAAACTTTTAAAATATCCTGCGGAGGCTGCATCCATCCAATAGAAATCCATAAAATGGAAAGCACAAAAAATGAGGTCGTTGCACCTGCAGCCTCAAGCAGCAGTCGGGCTGCAAATACATCAATGATTTTCACATTGCGATGATACATCAGCGACAGGTTCGGCTCAACCGCCCCAACAGTGCGCCCCGGCATGTTACGCCAAAGTAATACTGATGAGTAACCAGTAACCGCAAATGCGACAATGGGGATATTAGAGCCATGATGAACATTTGAAAAGGTCCATAAGGCCGTAACCCCTAAGGTAAACAACATGGGCTCAATAAAAAGCCATAGAAACCCGATGTTGTGCCGGCCATACCTTGTCAGCACTTCGCGCATCAATAGGGCACCGATAACACGCATCTGTATTCTTAAAGAGCGGAACAAAGAGGTTTCGTGCAATATGGGCGGCATCTGCTCAGTCATGATGTTCACGGACTCCGGCTATCAGCATGGTCAATATGCCCCAAACAACTAAACCCAAAAGAAAAACGCTGAGGATACCCCTTAACCGGTATGGCTCAATTGCTATATCAGGCTTATTGGGCTGCACAATTCGCTCAAGGTAGAGCTGCTTTCGCTGGGCATCGCTCCGGGCTTGCTCCAGGGATGCCATGGCAGCAGCAAGCTGCTTGTCGGCAACTGCACGTTCCAAGGTAAGCATTTCGTATTCAACAGCTTTATTGGTGAGCGAAGTGCTACCACCGGCCACTTTAGCCATTTCGCTCTCTATCGATGCCTGAATACTCCCGATTCTGTTTTTCAGAGCCGGCAATTGAGGACTATCAGGAGTGAAAGCCTGTACCTGACTCAACTGTGTTTTACTTGCAATCAGCTCATCCTGCAGTTTTGAGATTTGCTGCAATTGCAGTCCAGATTGTTTTTCGGGATCAAATATCCCTTGCTTGTTTCGAAATGTGGAAAGCTTTCGTGAGGCTGCTTTTGCTTTTTCTACGGCGATGTCCACTTCGGAAGAGGCGAAGCGAATAAGATCTTGCCGTCCGCGTTCATTGAGCCGGTTGATGAATTGCTCCCCCATCTGCAGCAGCATTTCATTCATGCGGTATGCGTCATCCGTATTGAAAGCCTTGACTTTGAGCACTGCGATTGAGGAGGATGTGTTCAAGTTGATTTCGACATGATTCTGGTAGAAGCGAAACAAGGCTTCAATGCTGTTATCCAATCCTAACGCATTAAATCGGCTGAAGATGTCAATACCGCTCCTGGCGAAAGCTTCCCTGAGATTGATTTGATGGTTGATTTTACTTAACGCATCACGGGAGAGCATAAATTCCTGGACATTGTAGGTGTCGTCCTGGGAACGGGAAAATCCTGCTCCCTGGATAATTGCTCCCAAACCGGTAGGAATCTGCCTTTCCGGATTGCGTACAACGAAGCGGGACTCGGAGATATAGATATCGCTGGCAATAAACCCAAAATAGATGATGGAGAGTAGGGTCGGAATAATGACGGTACCAAGAAACAGGCTGTTGATTTTTGCAAGGCGGGTTTTCAGTGATTTCAGGAAAGTAAAACTCTGGTTTTTTAAGGGTATTGTTGAACTCATTGTATTATTTTTTTATGGTAACCTGATTATCTCTATCGGCTCCATATTCTGAAACAGTTTTTTTTTTGCCGCGCAGTTCGTATCGGAACCTTCCCAGATTAATCCTGCACCAGATTCTGTGCTGTCAAGTCTTTTGTAATAGCTTCCATTCAGCTGGGTTTGTGCAATCACATACCGGCGAAAACGATAGAACAGATTACGGTCTAACTGATGCGTCGGTGCTTGATTCCAGAACTCATCAAGGGTGCCCTGAAAGGTCAATCCATTCAGATTATAGAGTGCTGAACCGAGAACTTTCAAGGGTTTACCCTGGTCAAGCGCTGAGAGACCTACGGTGCTGTTAATCACTACTACGCCTTGAGCGTGCTCGAGCAAAGCCGGCAGATGCTGATCGTGAAGATAGAGAAGTTTTTTCTGCAGTCCGTATTTACGGATGAGTTGATCGATCAGGTCAGTATAGTCAACATACCCTCTATCCAAAGGATGATGTTTGACGACCAGTATGGTGTCGTGCGGTGCATGCTTCCGGAACGAGTCGACAACTTTTTCAATAAATACTCTGGCTGAATCAAAATCAGAGTGTACCTCTATCTGAGAATCGTTATGTACCTGCAGAGGCACTAAAAAGTATTTTCCGTTACAACGACCCGCAAGCTTTTCTTCAATACCTCTTTCTTTTATTCTGTAATAATATTTCCGAAAGGCACCTCGAATCCATGGAAAGGCCTCTTGAAGAGTGAGCGGACGATGGTGTTGGTAGTGAGGAAATATGGGCTTTAAAGCCGCACTGGCAATGTAGTACAACACAGCCCAGAGAGCCATGTACCAGTATGCCGCCCTTCCGACAGGTTTTGTGGGGGAAATAGCGCTGATTGGCTGAGTGAGATAAAAGGCGGGATCACGAGGGAGCTGTGAGTGTCCGTTTGCGCCATAAAGCTCAAGGGTAATGTAGTCCGGCCTGACGTAGCCCTCTTCGAAAACTCCGGTTTTTATGCCCCGCCTGGTCGCAATTTCTTTCACTATCCGGTGTACCGGTCGGCAATCGCCAAACAGAAATACTATATCAATTTGATACTTATCAAGCATGCTTTCTAAAAAAGCTGGCCATTCGTCAAGGGATCCTCTGAACAAAAGAGAATCGCACGGATAGAAGAGACAGTCTCCACCATTGAAGTTTATTTTGTAAACCTCGGCTCCTGCTTTTTCAAAGTCGCGAGAGAGCCGTCTGAAAAAAGGACCCATCGGCCCCTGCAGCATGAGGAGACGCTTACCGTTAAACACCTGCAGGCCATTCTTGATCATGGCTGGCTAAAAAGAGTTTTTATTACAAATCGAGCAATCTTGCGGCTTACTGATAACTCATTTTGGCTGCTCTCCCTCCACTCCAGTAACTCATTGAGTGCATTTTCAGGAGTTGTTATTTTTCCTGTCGCTTTGCTTACATAGATTGGATAAAGGATAAGTGCGCCGGCAACAAGCATATCAAGCGATAACCTGCGAGTGCGGCGGGGTATTGGCACCATGTCTTTTGTCAAGCCCCAGCCTGAATAAAACGGATTTCCGTAACAGGTTACAGGCTTTCCGCGAAGCAGAGCCTCAAAACCTGTGAGCGAAGTCATCACCTTTACTTCATCGACCTGAGTCAGCAAATCAGCCATCGAAACATCAGATACACTTTCGTTGCACCATTGGTGCACTTTATCTTCTCCTTGCCCTCTGGCCCGCAATCCGGCGGTAACATCGGGGTGTGATTTGTAGATAATATACGCATCTGGTTCTGCTTCTTTTACTGCCTGCAGCAATGCGATATTTGTCTGTATGACCGGTGCGCCAAAGCGAATTGATGCATCAGTTTCAACCTGGCCTGCAACAAGAATAACCCGTTGACCTGTCTGCAACAGTTCCGGAGATCGATGCCAGCTTTTGCTGCCTGTGCTGTACTTGGTCACCCTGTGTTCGACAATGCTGCTGCGGAGCTGTGAGGCCCGTTCGATCAGCTCTGCAGAAAATGCTGTTGTCTGCAAAAGCTGTTCGAGATCGGATGGCTTTGTTGCATCGTAGTAGATACCGCTCCAATCGGCTACAAGAGAGAGCGGCTGTATAAGATCCGCACCTAAGCCGACTGAGCGTAAAAAACCGTCTTCAAGCCGGATTATCGGCACACCTTCGGGAAGAGCTGACGGCACCGGATGACTTCCCCACAAGAGTAATGATGTATCTGGTCGGAGTTGCGCCACTTGAGTGATAAAATGTACCTTTTTGTTTCCGGTGAAGCGCCGGACAATCGGCTGCTTGCGCAATGAGAAGCCGTAGGCAGAGAGAGTCGAGTCTGAAAGGGGCTTCTTCTGGTTCATGCTAACCGGTTCATCCAATCTTCAACCAATTGAAAATGTTCTGCCCAGGTGGGCGGCACGAAATTTATCCGGCGGAGCTTCTGTGCTGTACGCAGCGGATTTGAGGGTGTTGAAAATGCTTCTATACAAGCCATCCAGCCGAGGCTATCAAGCGGATCGTAATAATCAGGGATATTTCCTGCAATTTCGCGGAAGACCGGCAAGTCACTCGCTATAACCGGTACATCGGCTCTCAAGGCCTCCATAAGCGGCATGCCATATCCTTCAGCATGAGAGGGAAACAACAATGCCTGTGCATGATGGAGATAGGTTGCAAGATCGGAATCGGAACATGACGGCAGTTCGGTTACAAACCCCTGGAGTGCTTCGCACCTTTCGAGTAAATCAATAACATGCTCACATTCCCACCCCCTTTGCCCAATAATCACCAGTCTTGGGGCCCGATCGCCCAAACGCCCGATCATGTTGCGCCATATCTGCAGCAAAAGGAGGTGATTCTTCCGGGGCTCTATGGTGCCGAGCATGATAAAATAGGGTTCAGCTGCTGGACAGCTTATGGAAGGGAGTGGCAGTTCTGCGGCGGCCAAGGGAGCTGCAATTGAAGGTGGAAGCCGGTGACCGGTTTTTTGTGCATATCGGACAAGATCATCAAGGGTGGCTTGTGAATTGGTGATGACACCATTTGCCAAGCGCATGACATTGTTCATCCGGGAACGATGTTTCTCCATAATACCGGGACGGCAATACTCAGGATAGCGGATCGGAATCAGGTCGTGTACAAAAATCAGGGGTTTTACCTGGAGTCGCTTCAGCCACAAGAGATATGATTCACTCTCCAAGCCATTGTGGCCTGTATGGATAAAAAATGATCCGGAGAGGTTTTGCGGACGAAAAGCAGTGAAAAGCTCATATTCGGGGAGTTGAGTAATAAGGAGGTTTCTGTCGATGGCAGGAGTTAACAAGGTGGCGAACAGTTTCAAAGAGCCTGACTGAGACAAGAGCATGCTATAGTTTCCGATTCTTACTACTGCTCTGGCACGGTGGCCGAAATACTGAATATAAGCCCGACTGACCCGATCGACTCCTGTCGGCAGGCGCTGCTTCATGAAACGCCAAAGTAATCGAGTCACATCTATGATGATATCTCTCATTGTTCATCCCTGTCAACACATGGTTTCAGGGTAGGGATGGAATTGCATTGATGACATTGACCACTGGATAGACTATGGAGACTACCATGTTTAGAAACTTTTGATAATCAGCAGCCTGGGCATTGGAAACATAGAGGAGATCTTTGTTTTGCATGATAAAATTCTGAGCAATAAACAAGGATGCCGGGTCTTTCAGGTTCACCCGGTAAATCACCGGAACTTTTCCATCCGGCCTGGTCAGTTGCCCCTGTCCATTCAAACCCACTGCTTTAGCTGATTCATACCGGAAAATAAATACACCATCTGCATTGGCACGATTATCTTGTATACCGCCCGATCGAGCGAGAGCCTGTGAAAGAGAGATACCCTGCACTTCAAAATTTATCTCTTCATTCTTGCCGGTTGCTCCTAATGCCGTGAAACTCAATGGCTGATAGGAGAGCGTTATAACATCATCAGGCTGCAGCACTATATTCTGTTTTGGATCTCGAATAATCACGTCGAGCGGCATGGCCTGAACCTGACTTCCGCGTGTAAGCTGCAAGGTCATTTTATTGACTGGCATCCTGACTCCACCGGCGGCTGCAAGTGCATCAAGCACACGCTCTTTCCTTGCAGTAAGCGACATACGGATGCTCGAAGCAACTTCACCTACGACAGTGACATTGGTGGTATTATTACGGAGCGTTCTGACGAGCACTTGAGGCTGATTTGCCTTTCCTTTCAGGCTGCGTTTTATTTCTGACTCTATTTGCTGAATGCTTCGTCCCGCAACCTCTATTTGACCTACAAAAGGAATATTGATGGTTCCTTCGCTATTGACCATCTGTTCCGGTAATGTGGTGACATGGGAGGCTGAAGAAGCTGTGCGGGAATCAAACACCACGCCACTGAATAATGCAGGGGAGAGTTCCCATATTGAAACCTCTATGACATCTCCGGCTCCGATGACATTACCTTTACGAATTGAAGTGTTGAAGGTGTCTGAAAACGAGTTTTGTGTTTGCGACAACAGCAATCTGCTGACCACGGTGTCATTGATGTCTACAATCTGAATATCTTTGAGGCGTTTTGAGTCAGCTGCATTAGTTATCTCTCCAGTATCTGGTCCGGATGTAGGAATAAACGATCCACATCCGGAAAATATCAACATCAGCGCGAGAAGTGCAGCTTGAAGGGTTGTGCTTCGAATATGATTGCAGGGCTTATAGTTCATACAGGTTTACATCCAGTGGAGGAATTGAGCAATAGTGATCTCTTGTTTCTTATGGTTCAATCAGGCGGGTTAACTGCAGGGTGAATGACAAGAATATTTTTGGAAAAAAGCTCCGCAACCTTCAGTCACAGAATGAGGGTTTTCTGTAAATGGCATTGATAACCGTTGTGAACGTAAAATAATATGCGAGGTTAACCGCTCGTTTTTAAATTAACTTTTTTTTACTATACTTGATTGTGTATGGAGTATATTTAATTATTAGGTATTTAATCCACTACTGATAACCAAATGGAAGAATGAGAAAACAACTTTCACTGCTTTTTGCTGTTGTTGTAGCGTTGGTTATGATGACAGTTCCTGCATACGCAGACGATAAATATATCAGCGGCAATGCCGGGATGATACTGTCAAGAACTGTGGATATTAATCAAGTAAACGGTAACACCTTATTACAACTTCCTGTTAAGGAAGGGATGAATTTTGTGGGTGCTGTCGGTATGGTTTTTGAAAATTTCAGGATTGAAGGCGAAGTCGGTTATCAATTGTGCGGGATCAATGATAAGTTAGGGAAAGGCCATGAGAGGATACTTTCTTTGATGCTTAACAATTATTACGATTTTACCACCGAAGGCATTCAGCCATATTTGATGGCAGGTGTGGGCGGAGCACAGGCTCGACTCAGCAGATTTTTAATCGGCAGTTCTCCTGATGCGTTTATTTCCAATGACAGTGCTACTGGTTTTGCTTATCAATTTGGTGCTGGCGTCTCTTTTCCTATCGCTGAAGCCAGCTTTATTGATGTACGTTTCCGTCATTTTGCCATGGGTGAAATTACCGAAGCAAATTACCTCAAATATTCTCCTTCAAACAACGCTGTGCTCCTTGGTTTAAGGATCGGCTTTTAAGCTTTTGCCCAGTATGAGTCAAGAAAGAGCTTGATGAGTTTTGCGGCAAAACCCATAACTTCGAGGTCTTTGAGTATGGGGAAAAGCATACGTGTCGTGCGTCCTGGGTTATTCCGCAACCACTCGTTTCTGTAGAGGACGCCCATCAGTTTGTCCATGGAGACAGCGCATGCACACTCTACAAGTTCTTCGAGCCTGATTTCCGGTCCGGAAAAAGGTTTATTGTTCTGCTGCGTTGTCATGGTAAGCACGCGATTGCCTGCACGTTCTGAAAGAGTATAATCGATGCTTTTGCCTGATGTGTGGCGGATGCGGAGGTGAATGGGCTGCTTCAATGGTTTGCATTTTGCAGCTGCAGGCTGTTCTACCTCACCATTCTTGTGGTCAAGAAACCTTAGAAGCGCGTTAAACAACAGGTCGCTGATATCTTTGTTTGACAGGTTTTTGTTGACCCTCATGAGCCAGCTGAGCTGGAAAAGATCTATCATAAAGCTGAGCAGCACTGCGTTGGTGCTGTTGCGCTTCATGGCTGACTTGTAGCTGTTGAAGGCGACATTACAGTATACCAGCATGGCAACGAGAGTCTGGCGGTCCATGCTGCGGGTCTCAATCACTGGACAGTAGTTGTTGTAAAGATCCCAGTCAAAGGAGCGGATTTTGCCTTCGTCTTTGTACTCCTGGTAGATGCCTGTGCCTGGATATGGGGTCATGACCATGAAAATGGTCTGACGGAGGCCGAGTGATCGTGCGAATTCGGGGTAGGCGATGGTGTCCTGGATGTTTTCGGTATAGTGGCCGATAATGAAATAGCCTTCGGCACCGATTTTGTTTTTGTTGCAGAGTTCTATGGCGCGGGCGACGTCGTCAAGGCTGTTTTTTTTGTTCATCAGAGCAAGGGTTGCTTCGCTCGGGCTTTCGATGCCGAGGCCTACTTTGCTTAACCCTATGCGGCGCAGTTTATCGAGGATCCGTTCGGCTCTGACTAAATCTTTGGCTCTGGATTCCGTCATGATTCGAAAGTTTGTCAATCCCCTTTCGATCATCATGTCGCAGATTTTTTCTGCCCGCCCGATATTAGTCAGAAAGTTGGCATCCCAGATCTTGATGAGTTTTTTATTTTTCGGGTCGTGCAGAAGGGCGATCTCTTCGACAACATTTTCGGCGCTTCTGCCTCGCCAGCCTTTGTGCATCTGGTCATTGGCGCAAAAAGAACATGACCAAGGGCACCCGCGCGAGGTGTAGATGGTGTCGATAGAATAGGCATCGCCTTTTTCGCCATATCGTTCGGGACGAAGAGAACGCAGTGGAAATGCTATGGAGTCTATGTTGGCGATGACGTCGCGCTGGCCAGTATAGACAATGCCTCCAGCTTCGCGGTAGGCGATTCCTTTGACATCACGAGATGGACCGTTAAGAACGAGTTCCCTGAAGGTCTGCTCTCCCTCTCCGATTACCACAACGTCAACGGAGGTGTGCTTCAAGACCTCTTCGGGCAGTGCGGTCGGATGAAAACCTCCCATGACAACGAATTTTCCGGCCTCTTTCGCAATACGGGCAAGTCGTTCGGCCTGGTTGAAGGCTCCGGTCATTGAGGAGATGGCGACAAGGTCTACCGGACTTTTTTTCAGGAGCGAACGAAGGCTGTCGAAGATGCCGTAGTTGTAGAAGTTGTCGGGCATGACGAGGCTTTCGACATCGTGCTGGACGGCGGCAGCGAGGTAGCATACACCGATGCAGTCGGTGATAAAGCGGGGAAAGGGAATAATAATTGTCTGTGGAGCCTCTACAAGACAGATATGGTTAAAATAGGCCATAAAATTTGAAGCGTGATTTGTTAACCATTATCGATAGATGGTTAAAGATACGCATTATTGACGTTTTTACATGGGATAAACAAAAAAACAAGCAATTTTTCATAAATTGCTGGTAATGGTATTTGTTGCAACCAGTTCAAAAACTTTCAATTATGAAAAAAATACTGATTAACAGTATCTTGATGAGCTCGATGACTATTTCGGCATTAAGCTCGACCGCATTAGCGGAGACTGGGGATGTTGCGTTTGGTATAAAGGCTGGGACGCTTGGTATGGGGATAGATGGATTCTTAGGATTTTCCCAATATTTTAACGCTAGAACCGGGTTTAATTTTCTCAATTATCATAGTAAATTCACAAAAAGCAATTTAGACTATAACTTTAATCTCCGTCTGCGATCGCTACCGATTCTTATTGACTGGCACCCCATGGGAGATGATTCAGGCTTCAGACTAACAACAGGAATGCTTATAAACAATAATCAAATTCTGGCAAACGCAATTTTACAAGATTCCAATATCATTGGCGATGGACATTATTCTGCAAAAGAAATAGGTACCTTAAAAGCCGTTGTTAAAGTTAAAAACGGCACTTCGCCTTATGTGGGAATGGGATGGGGTAATCCTTTTCGTTCGGATTCTGCATTTTCTTATTCTTTTGATCTGGGAGTCGTTTTTCAAGGCAGTCCTGACGTATCACTCACAGCTGATGGCCCAATTTCTTACTCCCCTGCATTTCAGACGAATCTGCAAAAAGAGAACAACAAGTTTAAAAATGACACGGCGGAGTTTAAATGTTATCCCTCAATTTCTGTTGGATTTACTTACGCCTTGTAATTGCAAATCACCAATCAAGTGAAATGGGATTAAGTTTCACTTTTCTCTTGCATACCCATCCAGAAGAAACCTCTGTTGTCTGGCGAGCTATGGATGATTCGTCCACACGCTCGCTCATAGATTTCCTTCTTATTCGGACAAAATGGGAGTATCTTTCAGGAGTATCCTCTCTTGCTTCAATGGTATCCGGCGGTCTGAACTCTTTTTTATCGTCTTGTGGTAGAGCGCATAACCGCCGAATATAACTTCTTGAGAAATATTTACCCACATGGAAAACTACCACCAGCATCACGAGCATCATTGACCCTCATAACTTCTACCATGGCCGGGTCTAACCATTCACGCTTCTGGCTACCAATTTCAATAGTTTCAGCATGTGGCTGAGAATTCTCAATGGCGTTCGGCATATCTTTTTTCGATATCATCACTTACCTCCTCTGGTTTAGTAGTTTGACTGAATGTTACGAAATAATTTGCAGTTTTCCCAAACTGCGCGGCTACATAGAACCGATTGGTACGCCATTGCTGAGATTCTCGATCAAGACTGAGCGCAGTAGTTGATGCCTGTATCACTGCATTTGCAGTATCCAGCCGGGTGATGTAAGAGTTAGAGATATGTTTAACCGAGTGTTCTTTGTTCCGGGAAAGATGGAACAACGCAACGACAGGAGTTTTTTCTGGTATAAGCAATGCAGACCTTTCAATTGGCACCATAACCTTTCCATCGGCGTAACCTGACAACAATGGCCCCGACAATTGCAATCGATTGGCAGCGTCAGCTCTCAAACGAGCCATCCCGCCCATCGGTGTCACCTTAAGCTCGCCATTGATAACTGACGCCATGCAAGAGTCATCATCAAGGAGTCTCCATCCGTGACGACGAACCAAGAACTGACTAAGAGTCGACTTTCCGACGCCACTCACCCCGGAAAGCAGAATATAGCCTTCAGGGGCTTTGAGCATTGCTGCGTGAAGCGGAAGTACTCCCCACATCGCAGGCAGGCGCGACAATAAACCTGTCACAAGGGAGTTTGCTACATCACGACACGGCTGTGCCGCCTGATCATGGTTAGGCAACTGGCTTAAGTCAGGATGCACCGTTAATCGGGTTCCATTTTTCGGTACCCAAACAACAAATCCTGTGCGCGGCAAAACCGCCCAGACCCCTCCATCTGCACGCAGAACAATAATGCCCCAGCTCGCATCACCGGCACAGAATGGCCCCTCAGGCATGACCGGGTCAGATGACCATTCGACCATGACATCCCGATGGTCGGGCTCCATATCATGGTTAACCCGACTGAGCAGCTTCAGTTCATGCAAACTGAAAATATGGCGGTCAAATAATTTATAGCAGTAAACCTTCCCTGTCAACTTACGCCTCCACCACAAACCCCTTTTCAAGAGCCTGCTTCAGGAACGTTGCAACCGCTATCCGGCAATGTTCAGGCTGCACATCGTACTCATCCACAAGTACGGATAAAATTTGCTCCTCGGACCATACTGCGTCTGACAAGAGATTCCAAATTCTCTTTGCGACATCGTTAAACTCAAAATAAGCCAGCGATTCAACATTCATAAGAATGAGAGAGCCGTTAACTTCTGCATGCAATGCATCTGGACTTCGTTGATAGCTCATCAGAGTTGTTCTGGATTGATGGATGAATGGGTCAAATTAGAATACTTTTGGAACCGTTCAAGTGCGGCTTGCATCATCTGGTAACGTTCGTTAAGCGATGGAAGTTGGCCAAGCACACTGTCAGGATGGCGTTGAACAAAAAATTCAAGTGGGCTTGGTACAGTGATTTGAGTAGCCCCCCACCAGCCGTAAGGATGAATTCCGGCAGCAAGGTAACGAGCCATATATTGATGAGTTACAGTAGGATCCCAGTCATGGGCTTGCCTTTGAAGTTTCCAGGATGGATCCTGTTCAGGAGGCAGCACATGTAGCAAGTGCCATCCTGCAACCTCATTTGTTTTCGCTACGGGATACGAACGCCAGTATTGGACGCCACAATTGGCAAGATCACGTATTGGTCCAACCACACCACCGAGACAGAGCCAACCCGTCTCATGAGGTGGCCATTGGCCAACGGGCATGGAGAGGTGTTTAAGACAACAGTGCCAGTCCGGTGCTCGACGGTCAAGACCCCCATAACAAGGGAGCATAAGCATGCGGGTAGGTACAGTCACTGAATAAGCATTGGAGTCCAACCAGTCTGGATCAACGAACTCATCGGCATCGACGGCAATCAGGAGATCATCTGGTTCCATATCCCGCACACCAAGACCAATAGCATTACGCTGAAACATTTCCCTTTGGCGCATCGTGGCGCCAGGCGTGTTGTCGGCTGGTAAATCTGTAACGATAGATCGAAACTCTCCTGGTTTGAGATCAAGCAGATCCATCCAGGCGCCCCCCAGGACTTCTCGAGGTTTACCATGGAATGTACGTCGCCCCTCAACAAGAAGAACTCGATCAAGCTTGGGGCGTAACAAATCAATCATTCCTCGGATGAGATCCACCTCTCCGTCGGCAGTAATGGCGAGCGCGAGTTTTCTTCTCATATAGCTAACCTTAGAAAAAGCAATTTATTTGAGTTATAGTAAAAAAATAAAATCGAAGTTCTCACTTTCAGTTGCGAAAATACTTATCTCCCAACGTATTCCGAACACAATGCCCTGAGTGTAGGCCAATGCATCAAGCACTCTGATCACGGACTGCATCGCCCTCAATCCATCGATCTATGGCTTTTACTCTCTCTTTTTCTGCCAAGATCGCAACATCTCTAACGATAAAATGGAAAATCTGCGAAAACCGATCCTTCGCCAATAAACCAAGCCGTTTCATGTAGAGCCAGCGGAAACCAGGTGAGTCAACTGATGTCCTGAATTTGGTCACCATTTCTTCCGATGACGGGAAGATGCGCTCGAAAGAGAGGGCTACGCGCTTCAGGAGTGACCGCTCTGTAGCTATTCTTAAAATATTTCTTATAAGGTTACCCTTTCGTCCCTGATCGAGAAATATGGCATCTATTACAAGAGCTTGAATACTTTGACCGTCACCTCCAGTAGGATAGAGTTCGTCAAGTACCGACTTTGGTACCTGGGAGCCAAGATGCTGCCGCGTCAGGTCGAGCATCAGCCAAACACAACGATCCCAAGATAGCTCTCGGGTTCGTGCAACCAGATCTTGCCAATCGATCGTGCGAATTGGCTCAGCAACCAAACGATCAATATCGAGCAAAGCTCTCGGACCTACGTAAACAAAACGATGATGGACTGCTGCATGAAAGCAGAGATAGAGCAAATGGTCTTCAATGCATAAGGTTTGGCAGGGCATACCCGCGATCGTGTATATTTCTGAGCGTTGCCAAAACTTTTCTTCATCAACCGGCTTTTCGACCGGCGAGAGCGTCATCGACCAATGGATGTCAAAAACGGACTTCCGTGTTGGATGAATCAGCAAAAATTCATTGCTGATCGGAGCAAGATCGCAAATATTGGTGGTAGTCGACGGCACATCAAAGCCATGTTCAATGACAAGTTTGGTGAAACGAGGCATATCCACTGCATGCAGCAAGAGATCTATATCGCCTGTATCACGGGCCTTCAAGTCACGGTAGACTAATTCCCCCAACCACAGTCCTTTCAGTAGTATGACAGGAATATTTGCCTCTTTGAGGAGAGCAAGCATATCGCGTAAATAGGCCTGCTGGCGGAGATTATTCATCAGTATCTTACGAACATCAGCACCAAGTCGTTCCATGCAAACTTGCGGAACGACACCAGTTAATTGAGATTGGCTATCAAAAAACTGTTTTACCTGAAAGGCCATACGGTAACGAATCGCTTCCGCTGTAATTTGATACCAGTCATCAGTGGTTAATGTTAATAAGCGGCCAGAATTTGGCAGTGAGGGATCGCAGTGAAGAATCTCAAGGAGAAGATCCCTAAATTTTGTGGCTGCTGTCGTTGTCAAAGGTAGATCTTTAATAAACTTTTTTAAAGCAAAGTGAGATGGATTCGCCTAAAGAATCTCATCGGCGGATAGACCAGAGGGTAGCTCAAAAATATTTGTTGGGGTAAAGCCAGGTGCATTCTTGCCACCTGTTATGGCCCCACATTTCCCAAGGAGCCAGGCATGGGCCTCCCAACTCTTGCCGGCCGATAGCGGGTTAAGCCGCAATCCAATGACAACTACCCCACTTCGTCCTCGGTGGCGAAGCATCACTTGCCCAGCCGATGCCTGAGCAAGGCATGTTGGGATAAATGGGAGGCGCCGGCAGGCTCTCTCTATCGCAATCGCAACAACACGTTCCTCTGTGACCCTCACCCTTGGTATGGGAGTGACCGCCGTTTCTCCTTGCCAGTGACTTGGTACACGGGCATTGCGTCCCAATACCCTGGACCACCTCTTTATTGGAATCCAACGCTGTGCAATGCCAAACACGACAAGAAGCACTAATGCTTCTGCGGCATTCATGTAGCCTCGCCAGCTACGGCTAAAATAGTGAATCAAAACCATGAATGACCAATTTTACTGGTTCTCACCAAAATCTATCGTCCCCATCCCCACTATGTATTACTGGAAAAGATTTCACATGTCTTAACGAGCTTTTCGACAAACAATGTATGTGTTAATTTATTATTGAAAACAAAACTTTGTGTTATTTTATTTTTTTTTATTAATTCACAGCTTAATTTTTCTTTATTATATTTTATTACATGTAAGAGTTCAGTTAATCCACTGAGCCTACAAAAGCTACTCTTTTTCTGGTTAACATTCTCAACATACAAAACAGGCGTCCCGATTGCTAAACATGGTAAAGCACAATGAATTCTTGATGTGACAACAAATTTCGCCGATGCATATTTTTTTAACAAACTATCTGCTAATTTAAATTTTGCAGTGTGGCCAATGATATAAGTGTTGGAATATATATGCGAAATATATACAGCATCTCTTATGACTTCATCCGAAAATAAATCTTTATAGCTTTTATAAAATGCCGCTCCTTTTTTCAATGTTTTAATATTTATGACACTGTACAAACTCAATGTAATTTTATTAATTAAATTGTAATGAGTCAAGAGAAGCTTGATATAACAAAGTGAGTGATATGCATCATCATAGTAATCAAAATATGGATCAACAAAATAGATTATATCTGATTGCTTATTTTTTTTATATTTCCCTGCTAACGTCAAGGTTAGACATCCAGAAAAATACGCTTCAACATTCTTTTCTCTTAATATTGTAACTGTATTATTATCTCGGCATCCAATGGGAGAATGTTTTTTTAAATAAGCAATATTTACTTCGTTTGTTAACACTTTTTCTACAGCTGAATTAATATGAAATGATACAAACAAAGGATTTATAAATTGAGATGGTGGCCAATTTTCAGGTGAATGCATAAACCAGCCATTAAGAATTATTTTTACTTTCTCACCTGTATATTTATCAAGATTTTCTCTATCAATTAAAACATCAATTTTATGAAAAAATTGTTTAGCCGCAAGACTCTGAATATAATCACCAATATTAAAAATATTATATTTCTCTGTATATACTAACAATCCATTTTGCATAGAAAATTGATTTGTTATATTTTTTACAACAACGAGTCATTCCGCATTTTTTTTCGAAACCATTCGGTATGAGACATCTTGCTTAAGGATTTTGACAATTCTAAGAAAAAGTGAGCTGGGTGAGGTTTTTTTTGCACAAGTGTACGTTATGAATGTCGTCCCCAATCCCAAAAGGCCGTCATCAGACCTTTACTGGGCAGTGAACGGATATCATTTGCTGTTGCGACCTGATCGATGATTGTTTTTAATTTTTTTATATCAACATAGGGATTGTTGGCACGTTCCTGCAGTTTTGCTTGCATTCGTTTTATCTCATAGGTTATGATCTGCTGGTGTTGCGCAATCATTGCTGTATCGAATTTTGACTTGTTCCAGCGAACATTATCCGGTAGAATGCCTTCCATGGCTGTCCGGTAGAGATAACGTTTCCATCCATTTTTAAAGAAAAGATGGTCTGGGATACTCAGCGCAAATTCTACCAGCCTGTTGTCTAATAGTGGGTAGAGGTAGGTTATTCCAAGTGTTGCGCCGTGTGCTGCCCATGATTCCATTCTATAACTGATATGGCCGTTTTCCAGGAGGGCAATCTGCATGCGGCGCACACCGGGGCGCTCCCTTAATTGCTTACTTTTTAGTGGGTCAACGGCTGAAAGTGCTTTTTGAAAATCGGGTTTTAAAAAGTCTGGCAGATCGGAAACGGTCGGGTGCTGATTGGGTTTCAGACGTTGCAGTATAGGTTCCGGTAACAGGGGGAAAATTCCTCGGATAATCCAGTCTTTCCACACTGTCCCACCATGCAGTTCACTTTGCATGGCCAGTTCCCGCTGGAGGGTAACCCAGCGGCCACGGCGGAAGAGATCGGAAAAATAGCCACGACCATTGAAAACAAGCAGTTCGTCACCTCCCCATCCTGAAAGCATAGCGGTAATGCCTTGACTGTTTGCATCCTCACTTGCGGATAACTCCATCTGAAGTGTGGTTGTCGGCTGTCGCGTTATATCCCGCTGGAAATGGGTTATTAAGTGATCCCCTCTCAGTGTGGTGTAGCGAAGTGGTATACTCTCTCTCTGGCATACGGCCTCTACAAGAATACGCTCGTCTCCATGCAAGGGCGGTTGAATACTGATAGGGGGAGCCCAGGAGTATCCGGTAAGGTTTCCCCCGTTCTTTTGCATGGTTCGATGGGCAAGAACAGCGAGACTCGATGAATCCAGACCGCCGCTCAGGTGTGCACCTGCGTGACGTATGCCATCTACTCTGCACTCGACGACTTCATGGAGAAGTTGACGCAACTCGTCAACATAATCGGATTCACGTTGGTAGCGTCGGTCGTCGATCTTTCCTGGATACCAGTAACGATGGAGTTTGATGCCATCACGATCAACAATTAGAGCTGTTGCGGGGGGAAGCTTCTGGATTCCCAGATAATAGGTTTGAGCTGGATGCTGATAGATGGCTCCTGTTGATAGCAAAAAAGCCTTCACATAAGGAAGGTTGAGTTTTTGAGGTACGTTGGGGTGGGCCAACAGTGCCAAAAGATCGCTTGCAAAAACAGTCTGTCTGCCTGGCTGGTGAAAATAATAGAATGGTCTTACTCCTGCATGATCGCGGACTGAGAAGAGGCGCTTGTTTGATGTGTCCCAGATAGAAAAAGCAAAATCGCCAAGGAGTTTACCTGCACAGTCAATTCCCCATTTTTTATAGGCCATCAGGATGAGTTGGCAGTCTGAAAGCGGCTCTGAGAATCCGGTAGAAAGAGCAAATGAGGAGAGTAAACTTTTTCGGTTATCAATACGTATATCTGCCGCAATGGTCAGATTTCCATCCTTGAGCAGTTGAAGTGGTTTGTTCTTCGTATTTTCTGAACTGGTTACAGCCATGCTGCAGATAGTGGCCGAAGTCGTTTCGGTGAATAAATCTCCGTCTTTCCAAGGATAACTCTTAAGGGCTGCAATCATGTCGCTAACGCCGTCATGATGACCATCCCAGGAGATACTTCCATAAATCATCTGCATTTGATCACTCCTGAAGAACGATTAACTGAAGTATGCGCATCCAGTAAATTTTACCCGTTTCGCTCAAGAGCATGCCATATCTTCCATAACAAGGTCAGCAAGTTCTTTAAGAAGAAAGCATCCGCTGGGGCGTACGACGCATCGCATGGTGACGGTACTGGTAACACTGGAAACAAGATCAAAATGCGGTTTGCGCATCTCCAGACCATCGAGAAATATCTGACGGTAAGTGTTGTGCCGCACTGTATTAAATATTTCAAAGCGGCTCATTGGCAAGAGACGAAGCTCATTGTTGTTATCGCTGGTTAGATGGTATATGCGGCGGAGCGGGGCCGGAGTATCCCAAAAAAACTCTGAAGCCTGTCGTTCATATTTTTCCATGGAGGGTCGCGTGCGGGGCATCTTAGTGATATCCTGAGAAAGCTTTTGAGCTGAATCTGCCCACAGCCGAGTACGGGGGTAGGCTGGCAGTATGGTTGGAACACCCTTATTATCATTGACGACAGCGCAGACATCGTCGACCATCATGCGGCAACCTCGATTAAGCAGTTCCCCTAAAAGGGTACTTTTTCCGGCACCGGACACACCTGTAAACAGGACTGCACCGCTTTCTGAACCTATACCACTGGCATGGAGCGCAAGTACTCCACGCTGATGCAGGAGTGCACCGATACAGGAGCCAAGGAGAAACACCCGTATATCAGACTCAATTGAATCTGGAGCCGGCTGGACAATAATTTTATTGCCGTTCAGCACGAGATAGCTTGCTATATGGTCTAACTTGAGTAAAAACTGATTGAGGCTGGCCTGATAAAGCTCACCGCATCCTGTCGGATTATTGAGCTCTCCTGGAACTTCGCCGTAACAAATCGTGATGTCAGGTATGGCGTCTTTCATCTTTTCGGCCCTGACCGGGACAAACTCAGGAAAAGGAAATACTGATTCTATCAGACAGGTATAGGCGTAATAATAATACAAGTGACTTTTATCATTGGTTATATAGAATTTTACGAACCAAATATCCCGACGGTACCAAACTGTGTGTGTCCTTTTCCCCCTGTTACGTAAAGAGTACCGCAGCGTACCCAAGCATGGGCCTCGAGACCTTTTTCTCCATTTTTTTTGAATGCAGCACCAAGATAAAGAGTGCAGGGAATACCTTTACGACTTAAAAAATATTTGGCGCTCATTGCCTGAGCGTAGCAGTTGCTTTTCCAAGGTGTATAGGGGCTGATGCTGTTGATTGCCCAAGCAATACGTTTTGCCTCCCTGAGGTGTTCCAATGGTGCATCCTGGGAAGTCTCCAACATGTGCGTTCCAAAAAAATTTGTCAGATGACGCATTGGAACGAGCAGAGCAGCAACCCTTGACAGTCCCAGCACCATACAGGCATGACCCACCAGTATTTTATCCTGCCAGGGACGTTGCATAAAATTAGAGAGCTTATGAGGGTGTAACGACATCAATCAAACCCTCTTCTCGTAATTCTTCAAGAAAAGAGAGTACCTGCTTCTGGCACACCTCTTTGTCTACAGCAAATATTGTAAGCAGGTGATCACACACTCCATTGACAGAACAGGGTTCTGCAAGGAGTTCCCATATCTCTCGGGCGCTTTCGTCCATACCGTAATAACTGTTTTTTTCAATGTTGAGCATCACCGTTTCAGTATCACTTAGCTTTGATGCCATTATCTCCTTTCGTCTGGAAATAATACTGGCTGGAGTTATCATGATGTTCATCTTCATAGAGAAAGTTTAAAGAAAAATCGAAATGGAGCGATTGAAGCCATGGTGTATTTTCGGATTACAAGAGTGTCATTTTTTTTTGGAATTTTCTGTTGCCAGATAGTGTCGCCAAATCCAAAAAGCGGGACGCAGGGGTATATATAACCAGAAAAGCTGGCCTGAAAAGTGCACAAGTTTTAAGTCATCCCTACACACAAGCATAGTCTTCAGAATAGTTGCAATTGATACTGATGGATTAAGACGTTTTTGAAATACAATATTTTTTATTCCACCGCTGACTTCTTCTTCTTTACCCAGTATGGCCTCTATTACTTCTGGAACAAGATCTTGTACTGTTTCTTGTTTTGCCAGCTTTGAAAGAGCGTCAGGGATCGGCAAAAGAAAGAGCTGATTGATCAGTAACACACTTAAGGCAAGACTTCTGAGAACCTGTAACTCTGTGGCTATTTCAATTACTCTTTCCCATGATGAAATACGGTTTTCTGAAATTATTTTTGCAATATCTCCAAGCCATTTGATGCGAAAATATTTGTGATATGCTCCATGGGTACATAGGTAAAGAAGCTGCAAGTCTTCATTTAAAACAGTATACTCCTGCCCTGCAATATTTGTTTTTGTATTATATTCCCAGAAATATTTATTGCTCTGACTCCTATAAAAATTACCTCTCCAATGGAGTTCAAGCATTATTTTGCGTTGGGGATGATGGTATTCGAAGTGATGAATCACTGAATTCATTAATTTACCAGAGTCAGGAGGTAAGGCAAAAGGAGGACTTTGTCGTTGGTAACCTTCTGCCAGCAAGAGTTTTTCAGCTCTTTCGAATTCCTTGGCCTGTATAAGTATATCAATGTCATTAGCCTGTCTGACTCCAGGGTCGCCGTAGAGCTGAATTGAAAGTATCGAGCCTTTTAGCGGAAGACAGGCTATTCCCTGTTGCGTTAGTATCTTATGTACTCTGGAAATTTCTGCGGTATGAGCAAGTGCCTGATGCCGTGCTTTCTGGCTTCGCATCTTTAATGCAGCCATAATTCGTTCTGGCACAATACCAGCTGAACCAAGAAGATTGGTATAGGCTAATGCGGGAATGCGATGACGGTCAACCAAAACAAGAACAGCATCCCAGCTTCTTACTTCTCCACACAACTTCTTAATAAGAAGTGTTTGATGTTCAGCAAAAGCACCTGATGGGAGCCATGCAATAGCAAGCGCGAGACAAAATTCCGGAGATACTTCTGTGATTCTTGTTGAAGAATGCTGAGCTTCCAAGTCGAAAGGTCTTTTATTGTAAGAATATTCGGTAATTTTTTTCTTTAGGTCAAAAGTCTTTCAAATATTGCATGATGCTGGACTTGATGCATAATCATAAGTTTGCTTCATTCCAATATTATGAAGGCCTCCATCGACCTGTGCGAAACCATGCCCCCAGCAGAAATAGGGGAAACATTAAATGAGGCTCGGTTCAAGCCAAAGACATAACTGATTCCATGCCATATCTTATCCAGGTTCTCGGCATGGTTTACATCAAATGGATACCACTTGGTATCGTCTCATGCAACACCAACAGAGACTGAAAAGGGAATCGGTTAGCCGTAATTACCTTCATTTACTTAACAACCTCCCGTTTGCTGATATTATGATGGCCCAAGTTGACCAAAAGGGGAAGCCTCCTCTACAAAGAAAAATAATTTATGTCTACGTTCAGTTTTATCACCTGACAAGTAAATTACACGTGGTTCAACCCACGTACGCAGTGATGAGCTGACCGGCGTTGAATGCTCAGAACTTTCGTCATTATTGTTCATTTGAATAAAAGATTTTGGTTTATTAGTCAAATAAAAACATCACTATTCAATTTCCGACTTTTTATTGATAAAACAAAGAGTGCCCTCCATTTTTTTTGGAATACCTTCATTACCTCATTACCTGCGACGGAAAATAACTGGAGAAGCTATGGTGATGTGTGACGTAAAAGTATTGTAGTGGGATTGTCTGATACTTAAAAGGCTAATTGTTCAGTCAGTTGAGCCGCAAGTACATGGACTGTAAACCGACCCGTGAAGAAAACCTGAATCTGCCAGCAACAGTCGGAAAGGGGCAAGGTCAGGATGTAAACAAGCCAAAGATGCTGACTGTAAAAAAAAATATAAACGGGCTTCACCACAAAGCCCGCATTGATGACTCAACCTGATTTACAAGCACTTCAACCTCCAATCATCCACCAAGACAACGGCGCGTTGACCATTGATAAAAAAAAGACCGTTATCGGTGACTTCTCAGGGTATGCGTTCAGGTCATGGATAACAAGCTACGATGCCTGTGTATCCATTGTATTATCAAATAAAATATGTAATGGAAGTTTTTCTGTTTTATCACCTGATAAGTAAATCAAGCTTGGTTCAGACCAAGTGCGTAATGATGAGCTGACCGGTAAGGAATGCTCGGGGTTTGCGTTATTGTTATTCATAGGAATAAAAGATTATGGTTTATTAATCACAGTTAAACAATCATATTAAATATCTGACTTTTGATTGGTAAAACAAAGAGTGCTCAAGATTTTTTTTGAATTTTTACATCCATTACCGGCTACGGAAAATGATCGTAAGTATGAAGCACATGCAGATCGTCTGATGGTATTGTAATTTCAATGCAATAAATCAGTATATGGACACGCGTAAGCAATAGAGCCTTTCACTTGTCTGCACTTGTTGTTCACCTATGTTCGAAAAAGAAAAAGACAGGATGAGAGGGCTGGAGGGCAAAATCAAAATGGTGATAGAAGCGAGCTATTCACCAACGTCCCTGGCGCCACAGAGATAATCTAATAATTGATGAGTCACCTGTGATGATTGGTAGGACTTTGCCACTTTCGCATAGCCAGATTCTCCGAGCTTACAACACAAATCCGGTGATTCAATCAAGCGCTGAAGAGCTGCTGCAAGTGCCTCATAATTCCCTTCTGGAACAAGTAATCCATCCACTTCATGGTTGATCAGTTGTGTGCCCTACAAAAAGTCTCGGGGCCTCCGGAGTGCGAGACCGATGAGACAACAACTGCTCGACATTCCCTAAGATAGGGCGTCGGGTCAGAGATATATCCACCAAGAAAAAAACAATCATCTATATGAAGTTGAGCTATAAAAGACGTCAAAGAATTTTTTATGAACGGATCGCGAACAATTCCATAAGATGAAACGCGAATTGACGTTATTCCCTTAGCCTTCAGGCAATAGACTGCCATCATTAAGAAGACGTGGCCTTTCCATGGGGATATAGTGGCCAGATGAAGAATCGGCCCTGTGTATTTGATAGTGATACCATCTGACGGCAAATCAATCATGTCGGGTATGATTTCACATTCAGACGGACCATAGGGTTTGGAATAGAACGGGAAGGCCAAGGGGAAGATGCCGCATAATGGTCTCAATACTACGTTCCGCGCCACCGTAACCACTCGCTATAGATAAAATAAAAAGCATTTCCACAAAACTTGGTTTACTTTTTTTCGGACGAAATCCATAAAAATTAGTTAGTCCCTCGCGTCTATTCAACCCGAAAAGTTCTTGAACAGAGTTCCCATCCTGCTTGAGCAATACGCTCTGACAAGTCAGGATCCGCTTCAAGCCTTATGACTGCTTCAGCAAACTCCATGGGCGTCTCCGCATGCAGGTAATGCTCGCCTACTACAGCCCCAAGTCCGCGAACACCGTGACGCGTTGAAATGACAGGGCGTCTGTACGCGAAAGCTTCCAAGGTCTTCAGTTTGGTTCCCCCGCCTGCGCGTAATGGGATAAGCACTATATGGGAATCGGCGTAAAATGCAGCCAAATCATCAGCATCCGGAACAAAATCCACATGCTCCGTTTGCTTTAATAGTGACTTCACCTCAGGAGATGGTTGTCGCCCTATAACAAATAACCGAAATGGGCGTTTGAGGCGCCGTTGCAGCTCTGGCAAGATTCCTGTAGCCAAAATTCTCACAGCCTCCTCATTTGGAGGATAACTCAGAGAGCCAACGAACAGCATGCGTAATTCACCGATGGCAGGAGCATGTGGTAAATAAGCAGGAAACACAATTTTGTTTGGGCGACAAGCAATTACCGTCCCTTTACCTCTTGGAAATTGAGGGCAATCCCCTTCAGATGCCAGATACACTGTATGATAACGTTTCGCAACTTGCCTTTCCAGAAACCAATACTGGATCGCAGCAGAAAGGCAACGTACTGCATCGGCATAACGTCCCAAACGAGCCTGTGCACCAGCAACGCTCAACCGTGTCTGCGGCTCGTAGTCATCCATGTCAAGTTCAAGAACAGCTTCAGGAAACCTCTCTGACAAAGAAATTGCGACATCATGGAGATAAAACCTGTATGCAAGGATATGTTTAACCGGTTCATCAGCAAGATCAGCCAGACAAATATCCAAAATCTTTTTCGACACAGGGTGCAACCAATCAACAACAAATTTCTGGGACCCTAACACCAAAAAGGGAAACAGCATTCCGAAACGGCTAAATGTTCTGCTGGTCAATTGCAGGGTATGGCCAACCATAATAACTTTTTCAGCAGGTAAGTCATGATGAAGCATAGACACCTTTATCGACGGATCCGTGACCACGACATGAACTCGATGAGTTTTACCTAATGTCTGTAGCCAATCCCATGCACGAAACGCACGCCCGGATCCTCCGGGCTGAGGCAATACTGGCGTCAGTAACAGCGCGACAGGCTTAACATTATTCATGATGCAATTGGGATGTCGTCGAGTTCGCCGTTATGCATCTGAAGGACTCCATCTGCAAAGCGTAGGTTAGGCGTTCGATTGGTTATGTAAACCAAACTTAGATCATCTTGCGTCCTGCCAAGAGAGCAAGTTGTGCCATGGGTGCCGGAGAACAGATATTGCAGTTTGACTGCCATATCGCAACAGGCTGCCAACAACATCCTTGTGAAGAAAACGTCTGGCATGCCTGGCGTACGTGGTATTTGCAAAAACAACATAATCGACGGTTAACAGGTTGCAATGAAAATGACTGAAGTCAAGTCGCTTTGGGTTGAACCACAGATGGTTCCATAGATGCAGGCTGTAGGCGTTCTCAGGCAATGGTGTATCATGGAGAAAAAGCGCATTAATTCCTTGCCTGGTATAATCGAGAGCGTAAAAAGAGCTTTCTGGTTCGACATCGATCAGATGAGGAAACTGGCAACTCAGCCGATATGGGAGCAGCGTGGAGTGATTGCTCCATGTGCCATCAAACGAAGAGGGCATCTGCTCAAGCCAAAGTCTGCAAAATTCATCATTTTTTGCTGAAGCAATCCACGCGTTGCACAACGATCCGCCATCCTTGGTTTCCAATAGCGCTTTTTCCTTGCCCAGAACGAACTTGCCGGACAAGCAACTGACAGGAAAGGGGCGCAGAAAAAGGGTATCGATGTCGGCGTAGAATCCGCCTTCATCGTAAAGTATCTGCAGTCGAGAAAAATCTGAAAGATGGGCATAGCGATACTGCCCTATGAACGCATCACCATATTGATAATCAGCTGCGAAACGTTCCGGTTGGATTCGCCGCAGATGGAGTTTAGGCTTAATCTGCTCCCACCATTCACCATACGGTTCATGATGATAATGAAAACAAACCTTATCCGGTTTGTTCACCTCGATACAAGAAGCAAGACAGAGGTAGTACATCAAATGAAAAGGTTCGGTTTGTTCCTTGAGACCGAAAACAAAATGAAATATGTTGGGGATCATAGTTATTTTATTCTGGCATTATGACAGTGCTGCAAGTAATGATGTAATCGTCGCCTTTGTGGAAAAATTGACAGCAATACGGTCAGCCAGGTGCTGTGCCCGGCTCCTTGCTGCCATCTGGTTGTCATAAATCTCTCGCAGTTGTGTTGCTGCATGGGAAACAGAGGGAGAAGCCCAACGGTCACCGGGTTTATAGTTGGCAGACCATATCGGTTCGTATACAGGTACCATCTCGTAATCTACCAGCCAAGAGAGATCCGGTGCAAGGTAATCCAACTGACCACCGTAACCGGTCATCACAACAGGTGTTCCAAGGCGAGCAGCTTCGAAAGCGCCAAGCCCCCACCCTTCGGTACGGGTGAGCGAAACAAAACAATCTCCCATTTCATACAGAGCCAGCATCTGTGGATCGGAGAGGAAGTCGTCGGCGATAACAACGACCGGTGCCCTGCCCGGGTGGCAAGATAGCAGAGCTTTCACCGATTGCTGCGACGAAGGATGGCGTAGACGAAAGCCGTTACGCCAGTGGCGATGCCAGCTGGTAATATCTTTGGAGGAGGTCTTGACAACCATCAGCACCCGATCACTGGCATCAAACGCACGCAAGTAAGCCTCCACGGCAAGATAAGGTGCCTTACGATTGGACCAGAAGCCGACATGTAAAAAGATAAACCGTTCGTGATCAGCTGCAAACTTCCCCATACGTGCATGGATGGAGGTACGGTCAGCATCCGTCACCGGACCCATGTTCTCGAACTGTGAAAGGTGTGGCACCACATGAATCGGCACCGTGACGCCTGAGTTCCGGAAAACCTCGACGTTTGAGCGGCATGGCACGATCACGCCATCAAGCTGATTGAGGATGGCCGGCCAGTGCTTAGGCAAGAGCTCCAGTTCCCATACTGTATAACCCAGGATACGTCGACCAGGTCTGCGCTCCCTCTCTATCCACTCGGGATAGTGCTCCGGTATGGTGTGGATAAGCACCGTATCGTAGTCGATGTCACGATTGCACACTGGACCCAGTGTCGGACAAGGGAAGCTCGTCGCCACATAGACTTCATCGTCACCCTGGCCTGTCAGCAGAGGCGACCAAGTCAGGTCAACACCAACATCAACCAAAGCACGCACGTAGGACTTGGCCGCGATGGCGTAGCCTGTCGTATCGCACCATGAAATGTATTTGAGCGTGCGCATGTCAGTACATCAGATTGAAAGGTTCGGTTGATACCTTCTACGAGCGAAAACAAAATGAAATATGCTGGGGACCACAGCTGTTTATTTTAACATTATGAAAGTGCCGCGAGTAATGAGTTGACTGTCGCCTCACGGGAAAAATCAACAGCAATACGGCCAGCTAATTGCTGTGCCTGGGCCGTTGCGGCCAGTTGGTTGTCATAAACCTCTCGCAGTTGTGTTGCTGCATGGGAAACAGACGGAGCTGCCCAAAGCACCCCGGGTTTGAGGTTTGCAGGTCTCCCAGGCTCGTATACCGACACCATTTCGTAATCCACCATCCAGGAGAGATCCGGTGAAAGGTAATCCAACTGACCACCGTAACCGGTCATCACAACGGGCTTTCCAAGGCGAGCAGCCTCGAAGGCGCCAAGTCCCCATCCTTCCGTACGAGCGAGCGAAATGTAACAATCTCCCATTTCATGTAAAGCGAACATTTCCTCATCACTCAGCGAGTCATCCGTCAGTATGAGTACCGGTGCTGGATGTGGATATTTCTTGAGCAGTTTAGCTATACTTTTTTCAGGGTTTTGATGCCGGTTGCGAAATAAATTTCGCCAGTGACGATGCCATGTTGTAATATCATTTGCGCTCGTCTTGACGATCATGACGACAGGGTCATCAGCATCAAAGGCTTGCCAATATGCCTCAAGTGTCAGGTAATGCGCTTTACGATTCGACCACTCCCCAATGGTATAGAAGACAAAGCAATCCTTATATTGGGTTTCGTTACCAAGTCGAGACTGGAGGGCCATCCTGCTGGCGTTGGTCGGAACTGAAACATCCTCAAACTGGGACAAATGCGGTACCACATGGATAGGGACTGTTACACCGGAATTTCGGAATACATCAACATTCCATGTGCAGGGAACTATAACACCATCCAATCGATTCAGAATCTCCGGCCAATGATTTTGTAAATAGTCAAACTCCCATACGGTGTATCCAAAAATACGACGCCCTTGAAGTCGTTCCCTATCAATCCACTCAGGATAACATTCCGGAATGGTATGAATGAGTACCGTATCATAATCAATGGCTCGATTACAAACCGTATTCAATTTTGAGTAGGGCCATGTGTTTATGCGTTCAGGTTCGTTCAGTTTATTGCCGGAAACGATTGGCGTCCATGTTACAGCAATGCCAACATCGATAAGGGCTCGAACGTATGATTTTGCTGCAATTGCATAGCCCGAGTTATTTCCCCAAGATATGTACTTCAAACCTCGCATTTCATATCCCCAGATTGGTGTCCAACTTATGAAATAGTTACTATTTTATGTTTTTATACAGCGAGTAAGAGTACCGCCTAAAACAATATCACGTCTTAATATATTTCTAATAAAACGATTTTTTATATATTTAATA
>CAIPYV010000115.1 GCA_903869365.1 uncultured Chlorobiaceae bacterium | reverse complement strand
GCCCGGTAAAAAAGAGGCCCTGCACCTCATTCAGACCCTCAGCTCCGCCACCCTCAAACCCTGCCGTCAGGAGTCAGTAAATTTCGACACCACTGAAAACCTCTTTATCGAAGGCGACAACCTCGAAGTGCTCAAGCTGCTCCAGACCAGCTACTACGACAAGATCAAGATGATCTACATCGACCCGCCCTACAACACCGGCAAAGAGTTCATCTACCCTGATAACTTCAGCGAAAGCCTTGAGACCTATCTGGAGTATGCCGGTCTGATTGATGGTGAAGGCAAGAAGTTCAGCACCAACACTGCCAATGAGGGGCGCTTCCACACCAAGTGGCTGAACATGATCTACCCTCGGCTCTATCTTGCAAGGAATCTCTTGCGTGATGATGGAGTGATTTTTATCAGTATTGACGACAACGAGGTTTGCAATCTGCGGAAACTGTGCGATGAGATTTTCGGAGAGGAGAACCAGTTTGGTGTTTTTCTGTGGAAACGCAGACAAAACCCTGATAGCCGCAATCAGTCAAATATATCTCCAGACCATGAATATGTAATAGCTTATGCTAAAAATTCGTCAGTTGAGCTTTTAGGGGTTGATATTGATACTGCCAAGTATCAAAACCCTGATAATGATGCAAGAGGAGCATGGGCAAGTATTGATTTATCCGGGTTGGCCACCAGAGAACAGCGACCAAATTTACACTATGACATTATTGACCCTAACACAGCTATTGCTTATCCTCCAAACCCTAACAGGGGTTGGTCAAAAAGTAAAGCTGTTGTAACGCAAATGATTACTGAAGGTCGCGTTCTTTTCCCAAAGTCCCCTGAAGGCAGACCGCGTGAGAAAAAATTTTTAAACGATCTAAAATCCGATATTACAGGCTTTTCAACTTGGCTTGATTCAAAAGAAGTTGGTTTTACTACACACGGAACGCGGGAGTTGACAAAATTATTCGATAACAAAATTTTCGATTTCCCTAAACCTTCCAGCTTAATCAAGCTACTGGTAAAACAAACAACAGAGACTGACGACATCATCCTCGACTTCTTCGCCGGTTCCGCAACCACTGCCCATGCCGTTCTCGACCTGAACAAGCAGGATAACGGCAACCGCAAATTTACCCTCGTTCAGCTCCCTGAACCCTGCGCACCTGAGAGCGAAGCCTTCAAGGCAGGCTATAAAACCATAGCCGATATCGGCAAGGAGCGCATCCGTCGGGTCATCAACAAGCTCAATACTGAAGAGGAGGGCAAGCTTGATCTCGACAATGCCGGCAAGCTGGATCGCGGCTTCAAGGTGCTCAAGCTCGACAAGTCCAACTTCCGCCAGTGGCAGAAGCTTGAGCCATCAGCTTCTACGGAGCGAATTCTTGAACAGCTCTCCCTCCACATCGACCATATTGACGCCAAGGCAACACCAGAAGAGCTGCTCTATGAAATCCTCCTCAAAGCCGGATTTACCCTCACAGGCAGCATCGAACCCAAAACCATCACCGGAAAAGAGCTCTTCTCCGTCTCCGATGGTGCACTCCTGCTCTGCCTTGAAGAGAGCGTTACCAAAGAGCTGATTGACGCAGTCATTGAGCTCAACCCCCAGCAGTTCCTCTGCCTCGACTCCGCCTTCAACGGCAACGACCAGCTCAAAGCCAACGCCGTGCAAACCTTCAACGCCCACAACATGCAGAAGGAAAAGCACAACCAGATTCTCTTTAAAACAGTATAAGGGAGCGCTACCATGCTGATTGCAGAAGGCGAAAGAGCAAAGGAGAACAAGGACATGTAAAGAAAACAACCATTTTCTTTACATATCAACCACGATAGGTAAAAAAACAACACTTTTCTTTACATGTCAACAATCTCACAGATAAAAAACGACCATTTTTTACACCGGAAATCAGCCATGTCCTATAACATACCCACGTTACCACTTGCGATTGAACTGGAAACGGTTCCTGTGCTTAAAAAAGCCGCATCGGCACACCGTTATTTGGCTGAATTAAAAGGGATGTCACGCTCTATTCCCAATCAGTCAATTTTAGTGAACACCCTCGCGCTTCAGGAAGCCAAAGACAGTTCCGCAATTGAAAATATCATCACCACACACGACGAACTGTTTCGTGAAGAACTTTTTCCGGAGTATGCCTCCAATGCCTCTGCCAAAGAGGTGAAAAACTACGTTACCGCCCTGAAGAGAGGTTTTGATCTCGTACAACAATCCTCTCTGCTTACCAATAATCACATTCTTTCCATTCAGGAAGCCCTGGAAAACAACAGGGCGGGCTTCCGCAAGCTGCCGGGTACAGAGTTAAAAAATGATCTCACTGGAGAAATTGTGTACACGCCTCCTCAGTCTCCCGATGAAATTCTTCGCCTTATGAGCAATCTTGAGCGTTTTATCAATGACGACACCATGAGCACGCTTGACCCCTTGATAAAAATGGCCATTATTCATCATCAGTTTGAAAGCATACACCCTTTTTATGACGGAAACGGAAGAACGGGACGAATTATCAACGTGCTCTATTTGGTCGCCAAAGGATTACTCGATATCCCTGTGCTCTACT